>DATCGP010000011.1:0-5804 GCA_036508875.1 Coriobacteriia bacterium
GCACGACCATGCCGGATTCCGCTATACTGTGTTCCTGTTCTCACGACCCTTTCGCTCCCCTGGCGCCGGACGCCAGGACCCGCCGCTGCAAGTCGGGCGGCCGCCCTGTTCCCAAGCCCGGGAGGCTGGTTGTGCCCTATACCTATCCGGCGGTCTGGGCCCGCGACGCTTTCTGATAGCCGTCGCGCTCGCCGCCACAGCGCTTTCCGCCGCGCTCCCCGCGCAGGCCGCCAGCGCACTCACCATCCACGGGATCATCTCGAAGTACACGCTCGCCGCCGGGTTCCACGCGACCGATGTCACTGCGATGAAGAAGATCGCCGACTACGAGAGCCACGACCACCCCACGAGCCACAGCAAGAGCTGCTGGGGCCTGTTCCAGCTCTCCACCTCGATGGTGAAGGGCCCCCCGTGGTCCGACCCGGTGTGGAACACGAAGCGCGCGCTCACGTACGTGAAGGGGCGCTACGGCAACCCCGTCAAGGCGTGGGCCCACATCCAGAAGTCCGGCTGGTACTAGGAGCCGCGGCTCCCCCGGATCGATATCGAACGCGGCCGCCCCACTCGGGGTGGCCGCTTCACTTCACCTTGGTCCAGACGTGGGCCTTCGGGTTGTAGCTCAGGCGCACGGTGTCGCCCGACGGCTGCATCCAGACATCCACCATGGCCTCGTTGTCCGTGCCCTCGGGATCGAACGTGACGTCCCAGACCACGGAGCCGGCATACGCCTTGGAGAAGGCCTTCGCGAACGCGTCCGCCTTCGTGCGGTCGCCCGTGATCAGCCGGAATACCCCGTCGTTGGGATCGCCGCCATCCAGCACGTACTGGTACACGACGACGCGCACCTTCGGGTACTTGACGCTGCGGACGACCAGGGTGGGGTTGTCGAGCGAGTCGGACTCACTCGCGACGTACTCGAAACCGGGGAGCGATTGGGCGACCGCGGCCTCTGTGTCGACGAGCGACCCGGACGCGTCGGTCACGTCCGGTGACCGCGGCACCTCCGTCCAGGAGTCGGTGGCCGGGGCGTAGTGGAAGTCGTAGTTCTCGACCAGGGTTTTCACGACCGCGCCGTTGCGCTCGTATCGCGTGGCGGCGACCCAGTAGGTGCGGATGTCGTCGGTCGAGTCGGACATCCCCTCCAACACCGACAAACAGTCCTCACCGGGATGGTTTTGAAGCCACATGACGATGAACGAGTCCACGGGCTGCGGCTGGGCGGGGTGGGCCCTGAAGAACTCCTCGTCCGATTCGTACCTCGCCGCGTCTGCCGCGTCCATGAGGGGCGCGTAGTAGACGAGCGTGAACTTGAACCCCGGATGCGCGGCGCTCTGGAGCAGGAACTGGACGCTGGCGGACCGTCCGCCCGGCGACGTGGTGTCGTCGCGGCTGAAGGACGCCGCCCGAGCCACCGTGTAGCCCGGGTAGTCGGTGGCGACGCACGATCGGAGTGAGGTCTCCACGCTCGCTCGGATGCTCGCCGGAGCTGCACCGCCTGTCGGACTCAGGTAGAGCCAGACGCCACCGGCAACGAGTAGGCCTAAGGCGAGGATTGCGGCGACGGGCACGAGCGATGTGCGCCGGCGCCCAGACGCGCTGGCGGCCGGTTCGTGGCGCGGCAGCGCCGAGGTGACCGGAGTCGGCACCTGAGCGGAGACCGGCTCCGGAGCCGACGCGAACGGGATCGGATCGTCCTGCATTCCTCGCGTCCCCCTGCTCTGGTCGAACGGCCCGTTTCGGAGCGCCCGCGCTGACGCCGTCCGGCTGGCGACAGTGAGGATGCGTACTGGGGACCCCCGCGGAGAGTATACGGGCATACTCGTTGGCGACGACCGCCGCGCACTCGCGAGGACACGCATGCATCCACTGACGAAGGTCTGGCACCCGGCGTTGTACCAGGACGGCCGAACGCGACGCGGGTACTTCGAGGGTTGGTACTTCAAGGCCACCGACACGTCGGGAGCGCGGACGCTCGCCATCATCCCCGGAGTCTCGATCGAGCCCGCCGGGCGCCGTCACGCCTTCGTTCAGGTGATGCGGGACGACGGCCTCACGCACTGGTTCGACCTTCCGTGGGAGGAGTTCTCCTCGGCCACGAACCACTTCGATATCCGGGTCGGCGGTTGCCGTTTCACCGATCGCGAGATCACGCTCGATCTGGACGACGGCACCTCGTGCGTGCTCGGCACGCTCGCGCTGGGCGCGCCGAAGCCCTGGCCAGTGCGCCCGCTTTCCCCGGGCATCATGGGCCCGTTCCGGTTCGCTCCTTTCATGGAGTGCTACCACGGCGTGCTGTCGATGGACCACGCTGTCGACGGGGCCGCCGAGATTGACGGCGAGCGGCTCGTCTTCCACGGCGGGCGCGGCTACACCGAGAAGGACTGGGGCCGCAGCATCCCGAGCGCTTGGGTGTGGGTGCAGAGCAACGGCTTCGACCACCCCGGCATCTCCCTGACCGCATCTATCGCGCGCGTCCCGTGGTTGGGATCGTCTTTCGTCGGCTCGATCGTCGGACTGCTGGTTGACGGTGAACTGCACCGCTTCGCCACCTACACCGGGGCGCGCCTCGCGTCGCTGTCGCACTCCGCCGGCGCGGTCGAGTTCGCTCTTGAGGACTCGCGCCTGCGGATCGAGGTCGCCGCCTCGGGCGCGGTGCCGGGGATTCTGCGCTCCCCCGTCCTGGGTCGGATGGTCGGTCAGGTCGAGGAGTCGCTCAACGGTATGGTGCGCGTGAGGCTCATCGAGCGAGCGAGCGGCCGCGAGGTCTTCAGCGGCGAGGGCCGCGGGAGCGGCATCGAGCTCATGGACCCGGCCCGCGACCTGTCCACCTGACGGTTCTCGCCATCCGAGGTTGCCGCGGGTCGTCGCCCGTGCAAGACCTAGCTCCCCGGCAAGGTCACTTTGCTCAGGACCGGGACGAGCTGCCCCCCGGAGGTGACCAAGGTCAGGGTCGCGGAGTACGACCCACCGCTCTCGATGGTGCCGCCGTGGGCCGCGTCCATCACCGCCAGGACGACTCGCTTCCGGAGACCGACGAAGGAGTTCGGAGCGTCCCCCACAGGGTCGATCGAGTCGACTGTGATGACTACCGTGCGCCCAGCCGGAGCGATCGGGCCCATCCCCCACGGCCGCAGGATGATCGCGTACGACGAGCCGGAGGGGACCAGTCCGCTCTCGAAGCTCGACATGAGGTTCGCGGGCGATGAGGACAGCGGCGGCAGGGGTACGCCTGCGGAGAGCGGGGCGTCCACCGTAGTCGGTGCGAGATCCGCCTGCGAGGGAGGCAGCGGTGGAAGCGATGCCGCCTCCGAGCCCGGACCGATGGTCGAGGTGGTGAGGCCCGCGCCGGGACCCGATGCGCCGGGGGAATCGGTCCGGCCCATCCACACGACGAGCCCGCCGACGCACAGCAGCACCGCAACCGCGACGCCCGAGATGATGAGTGTCTTCTTGGTCATGTCCTGTTCCTGGACGGGCAGCCATGGTGGGCGATGAGGGATTCGAACCCCCGACTTCCTCCGTGTAAAGGAGGCACTCTACCGCTGAGTTAATCGCCCCTGGGGCGTTGCCGCTGCGCGCACGGGCGCGCGTGCACGCCCGCAGATTAAAGCATACGAGGCGCTTCAGCCTCGGCGTCGCTCCCCGAGACCGGCCAGGAACTGCTCGAGATCGGCCGCGAGCGCCAGCGTGTCCGAGCGGCTCCTCTCGAAGTGCTCGAAGCCCAGCGGCGTGAACTCCTCGACGATCGCGTCGGCGTTGTCCACGAGCACCGTGCTCGCCGCATCCAGCCCCTCGACCACTACCAAGCCCGAAGGCGACGAGTCGATGACCGTGAGGCTCAGGTCCGGGCGGAAGCGCCGGAGCACCGGCACGACCTTCCACACGTCGCCGGTCCACAGCGAGGTCGTGCGCTCGCGGGAGGCCGACAACTCGTCGACCGGCAGGCAGTCGTGTAGGACGACGACCGTCCTGGGGGTCGACCAGCGCTCGAGGTTGGCGAAGTCGCGCAGCACGTACTCGAACAGGTGCATGCCGTCGATGAAGGCGAGGTCGAGATCGCGGCCGCCGAGTTCCGCCCGGACATCGTGCGTCTCGAAGAACTCGTCGCTGGTGAACGCGAAGATCTTCGCGTTGGAGGCGGTGGGCTTGGAGAGCATCGGCTTCGGGTCGATACCGATAGCGACGGCAGCGCTCGTTGCCAGAGCGAGCGAGTCGCCCTTGCGGATGCCGATCTCGAGGTAGGTCTCGCGCACCAGGACCTCGTGGAGCCGCCGCAGGGTCTTGTAGTAGCCGCGGGAGCGGACCGCGGCACCGAAACGGCGCAGCTGGCCACCCGCCGGGCCGGACTGCACTGGCTTCGTCTGTCGTTCTTCCGCTGCGCTCATACAGGTCCTATCGCTCGGCTTTCCGTTCCGCACTTTGTAGCACACGACACGTGCGCCCCGTCTTCACGTGCGGTTCACACGCGATTGCGATACCTGAGTGACCGTTCGGCGGAGAGATCAAGGGAGAACCAGTGAGCACGCATCAGCCTCGCACTGACGCGACCGGCCAAGCGGCCGCGACCGCCCGAGCACCGACCGCACCGATCCTGCGAAGAGGAAGCGTGCCCGGGCCCTTCGGTGGTGGGGCCTTCTTGCGGTGCTCGTCGCCATAACCGGCGTCGGGGTGCTCCATCAGTACGGCGGCATCCGTCTTGTGGGCGTGGACGCGCTGTGCCCCTTCGGCGGCATCGAGACGTTCTGGACGGTGTTGACCGCTGGCACCCTCGTCAAGCAGATCGCCGTCTCCAGCCTGATCCTGCTTGCGGCGGTCCTCGTCATCGCTATCGTGTTCCGCCGCGCGTTCTGCGGTCAGATCTGCCCGCTCGGAGCCCTGCAAGAGCTCGCCGGCACGCTGGGCGGGCGCCTTCGGAAGAATCAGCGGCCGTTGGCAGTACCGCAGCGCCTCGACAAGGCGGCCCGCTATCTCAAGTACGCCGTCCTGGTCTTCTTCACGCTGTGGACGTTCCAGGCGGCGGCTGTTCTTTATCTTCAGGATCGGGAACGACGAGAAGATCATGGGCCGGTTCACAAGCCCGCTTTGGGTGAATGTCTTCGGCTGGGTCGCGACCGCGCTCATGGGAGCGGGCGCCATAGCCCTCTTCGGTCTCGCGGCCCTGGGGAAGTAGCCGCGGGCGCCCCCTAGCCGGCCCGTTTCGGGACGAGTACCCCAACGGCGCCCGGCACGACCGTCACGCCCACCGGTGTGAGACCCGCATCCTCACCGTCGGCGAGCACCGCCTGCGGGAGCGTCGTTTCCAGGTGGATCTCCTTGCCGCGCCACCGGCTCATCATGCGCGGCTGCTGCCCTTGCGCGGCATCGGCGGCGCTGCCGATGAGCCCCGGCAGGTCGGCCCGCTGTACGACGACCACGTCCAGGAGCCCGTCCGAGACGTCAACGTCCGCAGCGATGCGCAGGCTCGAGACTCCTACCATGGCCGAGTTGGCGACGAGCGCCGCCAACCCCTTGCACTCGACCTCAGCGCCGTCGACGGTGATGCGGTACATGGTCATGGGCGCGTCCGAGATGGCCATGAGACCGGAGAACGCGTATGCGAGCCAGCCGAATCGGTCCTTCATTTCCTGAGTCGCGGCACTCACCATGTCGGCCTCGAACCCCGTGGTCAGCCGGAGCACGAACCACAGCTTGCCCGAGCGTCCGACGTCGACCCGCCTGACCTCTCCGGCCTCCCCCACCGCGAGCGCGGCGGCCTCGGCGAGCCCGGGAGGGATGCCGAGGTCGGCCGCGAGTGCGTTGCCCGT
>DATCGP010000012.1:0-79802 GCA_036508875.1 Coriobacteriia bacterium
TGCTCGTCGTGGACCACTGGGTCGAGGACCTGCGCCGCACCAAGGAGGCGGTCGAGATCGAGGCGTGCGCACGGGCGGCGGCGCTCACCGACGCGGCCTTCGATCATGTGCTCGGCGTGATCCGGCCCGGAATGCGCGAGATCGACGTCGCGCTGGCCCTGGAGGTCTACATGCGCTCGCACGGAAGCGAGGGTCTGGCGTTCGACCCCATCGTCGCGAGCGGGCCGAACTCGAGCCGTCCGCACGCCGGAGTCACGGAGCGCGTGATCGGGACAAGGGAGTTGCTCAAGATGGACTTCGGTGCTCGGGTGGACGGCTATTGCGCCGATCTCACGCGCACGGTGGTCGTGGGAAGCGCGACCGACGAGATGCGCCGCATGTACGACGCCGTGCTCGCGGCCAACGAGGCGGCCCTGGCCGTCGTGCGCCCGGGCGCGGCGGCGGCGGACGTCGATCGCGTCGCGCGCGGCGTCCTGGAGGGCCGCGGCTTCGGCGACAACTTCACCCACGGGCTCGGCCACGGAGTCGGTCTCGTGGTGCACGAGGCGCCGGCCGTCGGTCCCCGAAGCCGCGACACGCTGAGGGTCGGCAACGTGGTCACCATCGAGCCGGGCGTGTATGTGCCCGGCTTCGGGGGTGTTAGAATCGAGGACCTGGTCGCGGTCGAGGACGGCGGGAGCCGCCTGCTGTCTCACGCGCCGAAGCATCTTATCGAACTGCAGTGAGGACGCCGCGCGCCCCGAGTGCGGAGTGCGCGGCGCGAGTGTGAGAAGGGACGGCGACACGGTGTCTGTCACCACCAGCAACTTCAAGAACGGCATATGCATCGTCTACGACGGCAAGATGTGGGTCATCGTGGAGTTCCAGCACGTCAAGCCCGGCAAGGGCGGCGCGTTCGTCCGCACCAAGCTCAAGGAGATCAGGTCCGGCCGAGTGGTGGACATCACCTTCCGCGGCGGCGAGAAGCTCGAGGACGTGCGGCTCGAGACGAAGAACGTCCAGTACCTGTACAACGACGGTGACGCGTACCACTTCATGGACACCGACACGTACGACCAGTTCGACCTGCAGAAGGACTTCGTCGGTGAGGCGGGGAACTGGCTCAAGGAGAACGAGGCGGCCACCATCCAGATCGCGGGCGGCGAGATGATCGGTGTCGAGGCCCCGATGTTCGTCGATCTCGACATCACCGAGACCGACCCGGGCTTCAAGGGCGACACGGTCCAGGGTGGCACGAAGCCAGCCACGCTCGAGACCGGCGCGGTGGTCGCCGTTCCGATGTTCCTCAACAACGGCGACAAGATCCGCGTGGACACGCGTGACGGCAGGTACGTCACGCGGGTGTAGCGCGCGCCGTCTTTCACGCGCGGAACCGGACCGGGCATGCGCAGCAGCGCGTGCCCGGTCCGCCTGCAACGGGAGCGACAGGGAGGGCAGCGGCCCTGGTGGTTGCCGGAAACTGAGGCGCTCCACGCATAGCACCACGCTCGGCTATACTTCTGAGTTCATAGCCGGTGCACGTGTCCGGCTGTGGCGCTTGCGCACCTACACAGGGGCTGCGAGCACGAGATCGTGCCGGATCCGACCGATACAAAGGGCGCCGTATGAGACGCGTATCGATCATGGACACCACGCTCCGCGACGCGCACCAGTCGTTGTGGGCCACGCGCATGGAGATCGGCGACCTGCTGCCGATCCTGGAGCGGCTGGACGCCGTCGGTTACTGGGCTCTTGAAGTCTGGGGCGGGGCGACCTTCGACGCGATGCTCCGGTTCCTCGATGAGAACCCGTGGGAGCGTCTGCGGACCGTCAAGCGCCACTGCGTCCGCACGCCTCTGCAGATGCTGCTCCGCGGCCAGAACCTCGTCGGCTACCGCCACTACTCGGACGATGTCTGCCGCAGGTTCGTGCACGCATCCAAGCGCAACGGCGTGGACAACTTCCGCGTGTTCGACGCGCTCAACGACATCCGTAACGTGGAGGTCTGTGCCGAGGCGATCAAGGAGTGCGGGGGCCTGTTCGAGGGCGCCATCTCCTACACCGTGAGCCCGGTGCACACGCTCGACAGCTACGTGGAGTACGCGCTGGCGCTGAAGGACCTCGGCGCCGACACCATCTGCATCAAGGACATGGCGGGCATGCTCACGCCGTTCCGCACCGAGAAGATGGTCAAGGCGCTCAAGGAAGAGGTCGGTCTGCCGCTGCACATGCACTGCCACTACATCGGCGGCATGGCACCGATGAACTACCTGAAGGCGATCGAGGCGGGTGCGGACATCGTCGACACCGCCGCCGTGGCGCTGGCGTTCGGCAACTCGCAGCCGCCCGTGGAGATGATCGTCGCGGCTCTCAAAGAGTCCCCCTACGATACCGGCCTGGACCTCGACGAGCTGTTCCGCATCGCCGAGTACTGGGAGGGCGTCCGCGAGCGCAAGAAGCTCAAGCGCGGCATCACCACGATGCTGCAGATGGAGGTCTTCTCGCATCAGGTGCCGGGTGGCATGATGAGCAACCTCATCAGCCAGCTCGAGCTGCAGAAGGCGAGCGGACGGCTGCCGGACGTGCTCGCGGAGATCCCGCGCGTGCGCGCCGAGGTCGGCTACCCGCCACTTGTGACGCCGATGTCGCAGATCGTGGGCACCCAGGCGGTCCTGAACGTGCTCACCGGTAAGCGCTGGGGGGTCGTCCCCAACGAGATGAAGGACTACATCCGCGGACTGTACGGCAAGGCGCCGGGTCCGATGGACCCCGAGGTCGTGGCACGCGCGCTGGGCGACGAGAAGCCGCTTCCGCTGGATGTCCGGCCGGGCTCGATGGCGGTGGGCACGTACGAGCAGGCGGAGGCCGAGATCGGAGACCTCGCACGCAGCGAGGAGGACGTACTTATGTACGCCCTCTTCCCGAACGAAGCCATGGCGTACCTGACCAAACACCAGGAAGGCGCCGAGAAGGCCGTCTTCATGCTCTCCGAAGAGATAGACACAGTCAGGGAGGACGAATCCGTGGACGTGAACCAGATCCGCGAGCTGATCCGCTTGGTGGAGGCCTCGGACATCAACGAGGTCATCGTCGAGGAGAACGGCGCGACAGTCACCGTGCGCAAGGGCGACGTCGTGATGGCGGCCGCGCCGGCCGCCGCCGCTTCCCCCGCAGGTGCGCCGTCCGCGGTCCCCGAGGCGGCGTCCTCTGAGCACCCCGCGTCGTGGAAGGAAGTCACGGCCATGATGGTCGGCACCTTCTATCGCGCGCCTTCGCCCGGATCCGCCCCGTTCGCCGAGGTGGGGGACACGATCGAGCAGGGCAACCCGGTCTGCATCCTTGAGGCGATGAAGCTCATGAACGAGATCGAGATGCCGGAGACCGGCGTCATCCGCCAGGTCGTCGCGCCGGACGCGTCTCCGGTCGACTATGGCGCGGTCCTGTTCTACTACGAGCCGGCTGAATAGGCGTACGCGGATGCAGGAGTTCGGAAAGATACTGATCGCGAACCGCGGAGAGGTGGCGCTCCGCGTTATCCGCGCGTGCCGCGAGATGGGCATCGCCACGGTCGCGATCTACTCCGAGATCGACCGTGAGTGCCTGCACACCAAGATGGCCGACGAGGCGATCTGCGTGGGCCCTGCGGCCTCGGCTCTGAGCTACCTCAACGTCCCGAACATCATCTCGGCGGCGCTCATCACCGGCGCCAACGCCGTGCACCCCGGCTACGGCTTCCTCGCGGAGAACGCGGGCTTCGCCCGGGCGTGCCAGGACAGCAACCTGACCTTCATCGGGCCGTCGCCCGACGCGATCGAACGGATGGGCGACAAGGCGGTTGCGAAGCAGACGATGCGCGATGCGGGCGTCTCGACCGTTCCCGGCAGTGACGGAGCGGTCGCGTCCGAGGCGGAGGCGCTGAGCCTCGCCGAGCAGGTCGGCTATCCGGTCCTGATCAAGGCGTCGGCGGGCGGTGGCGGGCGCGGTATGCGCGTGGCCGCATGCGCCGCGGAGCTGCCGTCGATGCTGCACGCGGCCCGCGCCGAGGCCGCCGTCGCCTTCGGCGACGACACCGTCTATCTCGAGAAGTACCTCACCCGCCCGCGCCACATCGAGTTTCAGGTGCTCGCGGACAGCCACGGCAACGCGATCCACCTGTTCGAGCGTGATTGCTCGGTGCAGCGCCGCCACCAGAAGCTCATCGAGGAGTCGCCGTCACCTGCGCTCACCGACGAGCAGCGCAGGGTGATGGGCGAGGCCGCGCTGAAGGCGGTGCGCGCCGTCGACTACGTCAACGCGGGCACCGTCGAGTTCCTGCTCGATGAGGACGGCTCGTTCTACTTCATGGAGATGAACACCCGGGTCCAGGTGGAGCATCCCGTGACCGAGGCGGTCACCGGTGTCGACATCATCAAGGAGCAGATCCGCGTCGCAGCCGGCAGGCCACTGCGGCACCCGGACCAGCGCGACATCGTGCAGCGCGGGCACGCGATCGAGTTCCGCATCAACGCAGAGGACCCGGCGCACGGGTTTCGCCCGCATCCGGGCAGGATCGAGGTCTTCAACGTGCCGGGCGGTCTGGGCGTGCGCGTGGACAGCCACGTGTACTCCGGCTATACCGTGCCGCCCACGTACGACTCCCTGATCGCGAAGCTGATCGTGTGGGGCGAGACCCGTTACGAGGCGATCAACCGCGCGCGCAGGGCGCTCGATGAGTTCATCGTCGTGGGCATCCCGACCACGATCCCGTTCCATCAGGCGGCGATCGAGAACGAGTTCTTCCAGCGGGGCGAGGTCTATACTGACTTCGTCGACGCGCACATGAACGGCGGGAGCTTGTAGCGCCTGCTACGGTGCTGCTCGAGAAGGTCCGCCTCCCCGCGAGACGACGAGGAAACGAGAAGCGACATGGCCACCGAACTGAATCTCGAAGGGCTCGACATAGCGCCGGGCGTCGTCGAGACGATGGTGGAGCTCGCAGCCGCCGAGGTCGAGGGCGTGGTCAGCGTGGTGGCATCCCCGCTGGGCAAGCTGTCGAAGTCGCAGAAGCTGACCGAGGTCTCCATCGACGAGGACGGTGACTTCGTGGTCTCACTGCATGTGACAGCGCTGTACGGCCGGCCGCTCAGGCAGCTCGGCGCAGCGCTGCAGGACGCCGTCTCCGACGCGCTCTCGTGCCAGACCGGGCACAGCGCCTCGCAGGTCGATGTCTTCATCGACGCGATCTCCTTCCCCGAGCAGTAGGGGAAGAGGGACCGCACACCGATGCTCGAGCGACGCCGCGCACGTCACCAAGCGCTCCACATCCTGTACCAACGCGAGATCACCGAGCAGGCGGTGAGCCGCATCCTCGCCGAAGGCACCTTCAGCATCGAGGACGGCGAGCCCACGGAGTACGCACGTGACCTGGTGCTCGGCGTGGAGGCGCACCAGTCCCGCATCGACCGTCTACTCGAAGAGACGTCCGAGAACTGGGCCCTTTCCCGCATGCCCCTGGTCGACCGCAACATCCTGCGTCTGGCCGTCTTCGAGATGATCTATCGGGGAGAGGACGTGCCGGATTCGGTCGCGATCAACGAGGCGGTCGAGATGGCGAAGGTCTACGGGGGCGAGGACTCGAGCAAGTTCGTGAACGGTGTCCTGGGCCGGCTCGCAGACGTCGCGATCGCCGGCGGACTTGAGGAGAGCTCCGATGAGTGACGATAGGTCCACGTTCGAGGTGACGCGCACGCGGCTGGAGGACATCGTCGTCCAGGTCCGCCGCAAGGACGTCTCGCTCGAGCAGAGCCTCGATCTGCTGGAAGAAGCGGTCCGCCTCGTCAACCAGTGCAACGACCTCATCGACCAGACCTCGTTCCGCGCCGTGGCGGACGCTGCCGAGGAGACCGTCGCAGAGGCTGCCGAGGCCGGGACCGAGACGATCGCCGGTGACGAGCCCCAGATGGTCGCGGGGGACGAAGGCACAGTCGTCGAGGTGCTCGTCGCCGAGGGAGGCGACGTCGCTGCGGTGGAGTTCGTGGACCTGGACCTCGACGGCGAGGACGACGCCGTGATGATCGTGACCGAGTTCGAGGACGACGAGCGCTCGTAGGGTGTGGGGCTTCTCGGTGGGGTGACGCCGCGTTGACGGTGTTGACACGCTCGTTGCGTCGGCACCGCCGGGGGCATACCGTCAGAAGCGCAAGCTGGGAGCGCGAGGCCTCGCAAGACGCCACACGCTCGTGCCGACAGGTGAGGACGACGCACCGGCCTTGGGCGAAACGATTCTCGACCAGATCTCCAGCCCGGAGGACATCAAGCCGCTGGGTCCCGCGCAACTCGCGCAGCTCGCTTCCGAGATCCGGGAGCGGCTCGTTTCCACCGTGTCGGTCACCGGCGGCCATCTGGCGCCGAACCTCGGGGTCGTGGAACTGACGATCGGGCTCCTCCGCGCGCTCAACCTGCCCGCCGACCGGGTCATCTGGGACGTCGGCCACCAGAGCTACGTCCACAAGCTGCTCACCGGCCGGCGCGAGCGGTTCTCGACCCTGCGCCAGTACGGCGGCGTGTGCGGGTTCCCCAAGCGCAACGAGTCCCCGTACGACACGTTCGACACCGGGCACGCCTCCAACTCGATCTCGGTCGCGCTGGGTCTTGCCAAGGCTCGCGACGCTCGAGGCGGCAACGAGACGATCGTCGCGGTCATCGGGGACGGCTCGCTCACAGGCGGCATGGCGTTCGAGGCTCTCAATCACGCCGGTCACCTCGGAGCGAAGCTCATCGTGGTGCTCAACGACAACGAGATGTCGATCTCGGAGAACGTGGGCGCGCTCGCGAGCTACCTCGCGCGCGTGCGCCTCGACCCTCGCTACACGAGGCTGCGTGACGGCGTCGAGGGCGCGATCTCGAAGGTCCCGGGCATCGGCCGCGGCCTCGTGGAGGTGGGCGAGGCGGCGAAGGAGTCCTTCAAGCAGCTCATCGTGCCCGGCATGTTCTTCGAGGAACTTGGCTGGACCTACGTCGGGCCCATCAACGGCCACGATGTCCAGAAGGTCGAGGACGCCGTGAGGCGGGCGAAGTCCCTCGACGGCCCGATCATCATCCACGCCGTGACCCACAAGGGCCAGGGATACGCGCCCGCGGAGCAGTCGCCGGACACGTTCCACGGCATCGCGCCCTTCGACGTGTCGACCGGCAAGGTCCCGGATTCCACCGGAGCGCCGTCGTTCACCGAGGTGTTCGGCGAGGCGATAGTGTCCGAGGCCGCGCGCGACGAGCGGGTGTGCGCGATCACCGCGGCGATGCCGACCGGGACGGGCCTCGACCGGTTCCGCGACGCTTACCCTGACCGCTTCTACGACGTGGGGATCGCGGAGCAGCATGCGGTGGGACTCGCGGCCGGACTCGCGCTCGGCGGGCGGCGCCCGGTGGTCGCCGTGTACTCCACCTTCCTGCAGCGTGCCTACGACCAAGTGATCATGGACGTGTGCCTGCAGAACCTGCCGGTCGTCTTCGCGCTCGATCGCGCGGGGCTCGTCGGCGAGGACGGCCCGACGCACCACGGCGTCTTCGACATGAGCTATCTGCGCGCGGTGCCGAACCTGACGCTGTGCGCTCCCGCGGACGAGGCTGAGCTCGTGGACATGCTCCACACCGGGCTTGCGAGCGAGTCGCCCTTCGCGATCCGCTACCCGCGCGGCAAGGGCGCGGGCGTGGCGCTGCCGCGCGAGCCATCGGTGCTGGAAGCGGGGCGCGCGCAGGTCCGCCGCACCGGCACCGACGTGGCCTTGCTCGCCTTCGGGCGGATGGTGGGAGTGGCAGAGCGCGCTTCCCAGTTGCTCATGGAGGCAGGCGTCTCGGCTTCGGTGGTCAACATGCGCTGGGTGAAGCCGCTCGACTTGGAGACGGTGGCTTGGGCAGCCCAGCGGCACGACTTGGTGGTCACCATCGAGGAGAACACCAGCATCGGCGGCGCGGGCTCCGCGGTCCTGGAAGCGCTCGCCGACATGGACATGACCACTTCGGTCATGCACCTGGGCGTGCCCGACTGCTTCGTCACGCACGGCGCGATGGCTCGGCTCCTTTCCGACGTCCGCCTGACGCCCGACGGGGTCCGGGACGCCGTGCTCGGCCGCCTCGAACGAGTGACCGAGACCGAGGGTGAACGCCGTGGCCAGACGCAGAGCCGACACCGCGCTCGTTGATGCCGGGCTGTTCGCCTCGCGCGAGCAGGCCAAGGCAGCGATACTCGCGGGAGATGTGACGCTTGAAGGGGTCGGCCCGGTGCTGAAGGCTGGCGCGGACGTCCCTGACGATGCGGTCTTCTCAGTGGCGGCAGTGCCGCAGTTCGTCTCGCGCGGGGGTGTGAAGCTGGCCGGCGCGCTGGACAAGTTCGGGCTCTCCGTCGAAGGTGTCCAGGCGATCGACGTCGGCGCGTCCACGGGCGGGTTCACGGACTGCCTGCTCCAGCGCGGAGCCTCCTCCGTTACGGCGCTCGACGTAGGCTATGGACAGCTCGCGTGGAAGCTGCGCTGCGACGAACGCGTGACGGTCTTGGAGCGCACCAACATCCGGTCTGTCGACGCCACCGTCGCCGGCGCGCCGTTCGACCTGGCCGTCATCGACGTCTCGTTCATAGGACTTTCGAAGGTCCTGCCTCACGTGCGTCCGCTCCTCCGCCCAGGCGGCGAGGTCGTGTCGCTGGTCAAACCGCAGTTCGAAGCCGGTAAGGGCCGTGTGGGAAAACGGGGAGTGGTCCGCGACGCCGCTGTGCACGCCGATGTCCTCGAGACGGTCACACGGGAGGCGGCAGCAGCGGGGTTCGTGCTCGTCGACCTCGCATGGTCGCCCATCACAGGGCCGGAGGGTAATATCGAGTTCTGGGTGCGGCTGGCGATGTCCGGCGAGCCGGTCCACCCGGACTTCGCGTCGCTCGTGAAGGAAGCGCACGCCGCTGTGGGAGGCAGGTAGGCCGAATGCGGATACAGCTCGTCCCCAACGGTGACAACCCGCTCGCGTGCGAGACGGCGCGCATGCTCGCCGACGCTCTGCCGTCCCACGGCCACGAGGTCGCGATGGCTCCCGACGACGCGAGCGCGTGCGGTATCGAGGCGGTGAGTGGGCCCGCTTCCGCGGCAGGGCTGGTGGTCGCGCTCGGAGGGGACGGAACGGTGTTGCGCGCGGCGCACTCACTCGCCGGCGCGGCCGTGCCGGTCCTCGGAGTGAAGCTCGGCCGCCTTGGCTTCCTGTGCGGCACAGGCGAGATGCAGCCGCTCGATGGCGTGCTTGCGGCGGCGGCGGGGGAGGGACGGATAGAGAGCCGTTCGACGCTGAGCGCCACGCTCGTGGTCGGCGGACGCGAGACGGGCGTCCACGAGGCGCTGAACGAGGTGTTCGTGGGCCGCGGCGGGACGTTCCGCGCGGTCGACCTTGAGGTGGAGGTGGACGGCGAACGGCTGGCGCGCTGGGTGTGCGACGGCGTGGTGGTCGCGACGCCGACCGGATCGACCGCCTACGCCTTGTCGGCCGGAGGGCCGCTTGTCGCACCCGACGTGCGCGCGATCATCGTCGTGCCGGTGGGGCCGCATTCGCTCGTCGCGCGGCCGTTCGTGCTCGGCGAGGGCTCGCGCGTGGTCCTGACGCTGCCGGACCCTTCGCGCGCGGACGCGAGCGTGCTCGTCGATGGCGACCTGCTGCCGTGCCGCAGTGCGCTCGAATCGGTCGAAGTGAGGATGGGCGCCGACGATGTGCTTCTCGTGCGCCTCGGCGGACGGGGCTTTGCAGCGTCCCTTCGCGACACGTTCCTCCCGGATAGATGATCCTTTCGGAGCTCCACGTCCGCGACCTCGCGCTCATCGAGGAGACCTGGCTCGAACTCGGGCCTGGCATGACGGTGCTCACCGGGGAGACCGGCGCCGGCAAGACGGTGCTCGTGGGGGCGCTGAAGCTCCTCCTCGGTGACCGGGCCGACGCCACGCTCGTGCGCGCGGGTGCTTCCGAGGCGGTCGTCGAAGGACGGTTCGCGGACGACGAAGCCGAACGCACCGCACGCCGGCGAGTCGGATCGGACGGGCGCAGCCGCTGCTACCTCGATGGCGAGATGGCGACCGTGGGCGCGCTTGCCGACGGACTCGGGCCGCTGGTGGACCTGCACGGCCAGCATGACCATCAGGAGCTGCTCAGGACCGGCTCGCACGCTGGGCTGCTCGACCTGTTCGCGGGTGCGGCGCCGCTGCTGTACGCGTACCGGGCGGCGTTTCGCGCGTACGTTGGGGCCGTAGCCGCGCTGAAGCAGCTCCAGTCGGCGCTCGGCGACCGGGACCGGCGCATCGCCGCGCTCGCGGCGCTGGTCGAAGAGATAGACCGCGTCGCGCCCGAGCCGGGCGAGGACGAAGCGATCGCACAGCGTCTTCCCCGACTTCGCCATGGTGAGAAGCTCGCCGCGGCGTCTTCGGCGGCCTACAGGGCGCTCACCGACGAGGCAGGTTCGGTCGACCGCCTGAACGAGGCGGAAGGCGCGCTCGCGCACGTCGCCGGCATCGACCCCGTCCTCGACTCGCTCGCCGAGGCGATCGCAGACGTCGACGAGCGTCTGAGCGCTGCTGCCGGCCGTCTGCGCGACTACGGCGAGGGTGTTGACCACGACCCCGTCGCGCTTGAGGTCGCCGAGTCCCGCGCTGCGGCCCTCGCCGTCCTCAAGCGCTCCCACGGCCCCTTGCTTGACGACGTGATCGCGGCGCGCGCAGCCGCTTCCGAAGAGCTGGACACGCTCGGTGAGGGTGAGGCGGGCCTCGACCGCGCTCGCGCGGCGGTGGCGGAGGCAGACGGCGCGCTCGTTGCCGCCGGCGACGCGCTGTCCGCGACGCGCGCCGCTGCCTCCGCCTCGTTCGAGCAGCGGCTCGCCGAGGCCGCCGCCGACCTTGCAATGGCGCATACGCGCTTCGAAGTCGGGCGGACGCCTCTCGCGCGTGAGTCGTGGACATCCGACGGGCCCGAGCGCATCGAGTTCCTGTACGCGCCTGCCTCCGGCGAGCCCGCCCGTCCCCTGGCGCGGATCGCGTCGGGCGGCGAAGTCTCGCGCGTGATGCTCGCGCTCAAGAGCGTACTCGGAGATGCGGACACGGTGCCGGTGCTCGTGTTCGACGAGATCGATGCAGGGATCGGCGGAGCCACCGCTCTGGCCGTGGGCCGGCGGTTGAAATCGCTGGCGGCCGGACGCCAAGTCCTGGTCGTGACGCATCTCGCACAGGTCGCGGCGTTCGCCGATGCGCAGCTGGTGGTCGAGAAGACCGAAGACGCCGGGCGCGCGCACACGAGCGTGCGCCCGGTCGCAGGCGGGGAGCGTGTCTCCGAGATCGCCCGGATGTTGTCCGGCTCCGACACCGACGCGTCGCGCGCCCACGCCGAGGAGCTGCTCGCGTCCGTCCGGACCATCTAGGCGGACGTCGGCCGGGTCAGCTGGCGGAGCGTCCGGTCAGCCGTCCGAGGGCGCGGCGGGCGAGCCCGTCGATGTAGTCGGTCTCCTTCATCCGGACCAGCCGCAGCGCGATGTAGGCCGCTCCGAGACCCGTCGCCGTGCCGACCAGCACGCGGGCCACGTTGGCCCCGGTGCCGGTGCCGAGCCCCGACATCGCGGCCATGGCGCCCCAGGCGACGAGCCCTGCGGCGACCGCGCTGGCCAGTGAGCGCGCCCACCCGTCGAGCACGTGCGCGAACCCGAACCCGCCGATGCGTCTGCGCAGGATGACGAGCAGTACGGTCAGGTGCAGGGCGAAGAACACGGTGTCCGCGAGCGGGATCCCGACGAGCGCGTAGTTGGCGAAGACCCCACCGAACGCGCTCTTCAGCAGGAGCGGCAGCGACCAGTACAGGCCGACCTGGACGAAGGTGAGCGCGAGGTTGGTGAGTGCCGGCGTGCGCGTGTCCTGCATCGAGTAGAACGCGCGCAGCACCAGCATGTAGGCGGCGAAGAAGAACAGCCCGACCGTCCACCCCGCGAGCGAGGCGGTCACGAGCGGGATCGCGTCGGTGGGGAAGCTGCCGAACCGGTACAGGGACACGAGCGGCGTTCCGAGCGCGAGAAGCAGCGCGATGCTCGGCAGCATGAGCAGCGACAACGACCGCAGCCCCGCCGAGAAGTAGCTCTTGAAGCCCGCCCAGTCCTTGCGGTCGGCGGTGTGCGACAGCTCCGGGAACACGGCGGAGAGGTAGCTGACCGCCAGCACGCCGTAGGGAAGCTGGTACCACATCCACGCGTACTGCAGGGCTGCGGAGCCGTCCGGGAGCGTGCTCGTGGCGAACGCGTTGCGGAAGCTGATTCCGACCATGTTCACCGCCACGTACAGGACGAGCCATCCCGCCTTCCGCACCATCTTGCGCAGCGACGGGTCCGCCAGGTCCATCGACCAGCGGAACCGGAAGCCGACCTTCAGCAGCGCGGGCACCTGCGTCACGAACAGGGCGACCACCCCGAGGGTGGTGCCCACGCCGAGCGCTGCGATGGCGAGTTGCGGGTCCGTTCCGCGCAGCGGCAGGTAGAAGCCCAGCAGGACGACGATGACCACCACGTTGTTGAACAGCGGGGCGATCGCCGGGGCGAAGAACTTCCGGTACGAGTTCAGGACTCCGGTCGTCAGAGCGACGAACCCGTAGAAGATGATCTGGACGGCGAAGAAGCGGAACAGCTGCACCGCGACCTCGGTGTCGGCCGCCGACTTCGTGAACGTCTGGGTCCAGACGAAGATCTGCGGGAACAGCGTTCCGATGAGGGCCACGACACCGAGCACGACGAGAATGAGCGAGAACAGCGTGTTCGCCGTCTTGTGCGCCGCTGCCTCACCGTCGCGTCGCATCCGCTCCATGAAGATCGGGATGAACATCGAGGAGAGCACGCCGCCTGCGACAAGCTCGTAGATCATGTTCGGGATGTTATTGGCGATCGTGTACGCGGACGCGATCGGCACCTTGCCGGCGGCTGCCACCGAGACGCCGAGGGCGACCGCCATCGACCAGGTGCGGGCGAAGCCGGTGAGCCGGGAGAGGATCGTCCCCACCGACATGATGGCGGTGGAACGTGCGACCGACGGCGTCGACTCGCTGATGACATGCCTCCCCACGGCGGTATGAAGGGTGCGCGCTCGGATCGGAGCGGCGCTCCGGGCACGATTCTAGACCAGCCGCGCCGCAGTGCGGGCGGACGCGTTCGGGCGTTTCCGAGCTGTGGCGTGAGTTCGGCGCCGATGTGCGGTTCCTCGTCGCACCGGTTCGTATATACTTCGAGTCGGGCACCTCGTTCACCGTGCTCGATCCGTGCGGTGGACGCGCAGCCGGACCGCCCCTGGCAGAACCTATCGTCGCCGAAGCAGGGAAGCGGGACTGGAGTGCGCGTGTCGAGGATATCCGTGAACATCGTCGCCGCCGGCTCGCTGGCGGCGCTTCTCGTTTCCGAGGCGACTTCGATCCGCCGCGTGCCATGCCCCGTATCGACCTTGCTGTCCGCGAAGGGTGATCGCGCGTGATGACGTGGACCGTTCTCGCTCTGCTATCGGCGCTGGTCGCCGTGCTGGTCGGCTGGGCGCTTCCCGCATGGGCGGCGGGCCGGATCGTCGGTCCGGCCGGGGCCGATGCCGAAGCCCCCTCAGACGCGCCCGAGCGCCGGGGCCGTCCGACTCTCGGGCTGGCGTGGCTGGTCTGGGCCATCGGGGTCGCGACGGCTTCGAGCATCGTGGCGCTGCTGATGCTCAAGGCCGACACGCTGGGACTGGTGTTCGGCTGGCAGGAGGCGGAGTGGCGCGCAGCGCTCAACTACTCGCCGTTCGCCAGTGCGGTCGTCGTGGTGCCGTTGCTGCTCGTCGCAGGCGCATTCGCGCTGGGTCTCGTGGATGACACGTTCGCGGGGAGCGGGCCGAGCGGTTGGTTCGCCGGACTGCGGCGCGGGCGGCTCGACGGCCGCGGTATCAAGACACTGGGGATCGCCGCCTTGGCGTTCGTGACGGCGGGGCCGATCGCCAATGGCATCGGCAGGATCGACTCGACGGTAGCGGACGCCGCTGGGTGGTCTCAGGGCGCGTACCTGATCCTCGCATGGATAGCGGCGGCGCTCGTGGTCGGGCTCGCCGCGAGACTGGTCGACCGGTCCGACATCGAGCCCGGAAGGGCACTCCGGACGTACGCCGTTCTCGCGTTCGTGGGAGCGGGAGTGTCGTGTTGGGGCCTGTGGACCGTCTTTGAGAAGACACTCATGCAGTCGGCGATCAATGCCGGAGTCGCGGGCGCAGACGCCGCTACGGCGGGTCTGCCGATCGGCGGCGAGGCGCTCATCTGGCTGGCCGGCACAGTGGCGTGCGTGCTGGCGCTCGTGTTCGGGCCGATGCTCGCGGTGTGGCGCCACGATCTGGCACGGCGCGCGCGGCTCGGGAGCGCCGGGTCGCTCGCGATGGGCGCGCTGGCGGGCTATCTGCTCGCGCGCAGCGCTCCGTTGTGGCTTCTCGGGGTCTTCACGCTCGTACTGATCGCGCTCAACCTCATGACGCGCAGCGCGACCTCACTGACGGGGAAATACGTCCAGTCTGCAGCATCGGCTGGCGAGAGCGTTGATGCGGAGCACGCGGTGGATGACGGTACGCGGGCAGGCGGGCCCACGGCCGAGGACGACGACGCAAGAAGGGACGATGTGAGCTGAAGGCGATGGCCAAGTACATCTTCGTGACTGGAGGCGTGGTCTCCTCGCTCGGCAAGGGCATCACGGCTGCATCGCTGGGCAGGCTGCTCAAGAGCCGCGGGTTGAAAGTGACGATCCAGAAGCTCGACCCGTACCTCAACGTCGACCCTGGCACCATGAGCCCGTTCCAGCACGGCGAGGTCTTCGTGACCGACGACGGTGGCGAGACCGACCTGGACCTGGGGCACTACGAGCGCTTCATCGACGAGGCGCTCTCGCGCGAGAGCAACGTCACCGCCGGATCCGTGTACCAGACGCTCATCGGCAAGGAGCGCCGCGGCGACTTCCTCGGCGGCACCGTGCAGGTCATCCCGCACGTGACCAACGAGATCAAGGAACGGATCATCCGTCTGGCTGAGAAGACGCAGCCGGACGTCCTCATCACCGAGGTCGGGGGCACCGTCGGCGACATCGAGTCACTGCCGTTCCTCGAGGCGATCCGGCAGCTCAAGAAAGACGTCGGCCGCGAGAACGTCTGCTACATACACGTGACCCTCGTGCCGTACATCGCGGCGTCCTCCGAGCTCAAGACCAAGCCGACGCAGCACTCCGTCAAGGAGCTGCGCAGCATCGGTATCCAGCCGGACTTCATTGTCTGCCGCAGCGACCGTCCGATCGACGCCGGCATCCGCCGCAAGATCGGGCTGTTCTGCGACGTGGACCCCGCCGCGGTCGTCTCCGCCATGGACGCCCGCTCGATCTACGAGGTGCCCGGAAACCTGCGTCAGCAGGGCCTGGACAACATGGTCATCGATCATCTCGGGCTCGAGTGCGGCGAGCCCGACATGAGCAGCTGGGACGGGTTCGTGCGTCACAGCCAGCAGCTCAACGACTCGGTCGACATCGCGCTCGTGGGCAAGTACGTGCAGCTGCCCGACGCATACCTCTCCGTGCACGAGTCGCTCAAGCACGCGGGGATCTTCCACGACCACGAAGTGAACATCCACTGGGTGGACGCCGAGGGCATCACGCCTGAAGAGGTCGATAACCTGCTGTCCGAGATGGACGGGATCCTCGTGCCGGGCGGCTTCGGGATCCGCGGCATCGAAGGCAAGATCCGTGCGGCGTGCTACGCGCGGGAGAACCTCGTGCCGTACTTCGGGATCTGCCTCGGGATGCAGGTCGCGGTCTGCGAGTTCGCGCGCAACATCGCCGGCCTGGCGGGCGCCAACTCCACGGAGTTCGATCCCGCGACGCCTCACCCGGTCATCGACCTTATGCGCGAGCAGAACGATGTCCACGACATGGGCGGCACCATGCGCCTCGGCGCGTATCCGTGCAAGGTCGTCCCGGACACCAAGGGCTGGGATGCGTACGGCGAGGAAGTCATCTACGAGCGCCATCGTCACCGTTATGAGGTCAGCAACGAGTACCGCCAGCAGCTGACCGACGCCGGCCTCGTCATCTCGGGGATGTCCCCTGACGGCAAGCTCGTCGAGATGGTGGAGCTTCCAGGCCACCCGTGGTTCGTGGGCAACCAGGGCCACCCCGAGTTCAAGAGCCGTCCGACGCGTCCGGCGCCGCTGTTTCGCGACTTCATCGGCGCGGCGGTCGCCTACAAGCACGAGCGGAAGGCGTAACGGGACCATGGGCGACGATCAGACTCTGCGCGTCCTCGACACCTTCCTCGAAGCGGTCCGGATCGACAGCCCTTCGGGTGAGGAGGCTGCTTTCGCACAGTGGTGCGCGGAGCGCCTTCGCGAGGTCGGCTGCACCGTCCGCTTCGACGAGACCGGACCGGCAAGCGGCTCGGACTCCGGCAACCTCATCGCCGAGTTCCCGGGCGATGCGGAAGGCACCGTGGTCGTGTTGTGCGCCCACCTCGACACCGTGATGCCGGGCCGCGGGATCCGCCCGGTCGTCGCTGACGGCGTCGTTCGTTCCTCGGGCGACACGATCCTCGCCTCCGACGACAAGGCCGGCGTGGCAGCGATCATCGAGGCGCTCAGGCGGGTGCGCGAGTCCGGTGCGGTGACCGCTCCGGCACGCGTGATCTTGACCACGGGCGAGGAGATGGGGCTCCAGGGAGCCAAGGCGATCTCACCGAACGACTGTGCCGGAGACGTCTGCCTGGTCCTGGACGCGCACGGCGCGGTCGGCGGGATCGTGGGCGCAGCGCCGACGCAGTACACGTTCCGGGCTGAGTTCACGGGCGTTCCCGCCCATGCGGGCGTCGAGCCTGAGAAGGGCCGTTCGGCGCTCATCATGGCCGCCAAGGCCGTGTGCGCGATGCGGCTCGGGCGCTTGGATGCCGCCACCACGGCCAATGTGGGCGAGATCCGGGGCGGCACGGCGACCAACGTCATCACCGCCTCGTGCGTCATGAGAGGCGAATGCCGGTCGCTCGACCCGCAGGCCGCGGAGTCGGTGCGTCTGGAGATGGATGCCGCGATGCACGCGGCCGCGCTCGAGGGCGGCGGGACCGTCCAGGTCGAGTGGAACCTGGAATACGAGGGCTTCCGGTTCCCGCCCGACGACCCGAGCGTGGAGCTGGTCGCAGGAGCGGTCCGCTCGATCGGCATGACTCCGAGCGTCTTCGAGACCGGCGGTGGGAGCGACGCGAACGTGCTGACGGCGAAGGGGCTCCCATCGATCGTGCTCTCGTGCGGCATGACCGACGTCCACGGCACCGGTGAGTCCATAGAGGTCGCCGACCTCGTGTCGCTCGTCGACCTGCTGGTCACCGTGTTGGCGAGAGCGGTCGTCCGCTAGGCGTGCCGCGGGCCGCACCTCGTCCCGTTGTCCTCGCGAAGGCGAGAGGTACACTGTCGGAGGTCCGACCAGAGGTCGGTTGCAGTCATCGCACAAGCCGCTCAGCGGCGTGCATATCCGTGCCGGGGCCGGGTCGTGAGTGACCGGTCGACTTGTCGAGGAAGGGAAGAGCCCCAGATGATCATCGGTGTGCCCAAGGAGATCAAGAACAACGAGTTCCGCGTCGGCATGACGCCCGGCGGCGTCCGCGAGTTCGTCGCGCATGGCCACTCGGTGCTCGTCGAGAACGCAGCGGGGGAAGGTTCCTCTTTCGCTGACGCCGAGTACGCCACCGCCGGCGCCGAGATCGTCGCCACGGCGGAAGAGGTCTTCGCCCGCGCCGACATGATCGTCAAGGTCAAGGAGCCTCAGCCGGTCGAGATCGCTCGCCTGCGCGAGGGCCAGATCCTCTACACCTATCTGCACCTCGCTCCCGACTTCGAGCAGACCGAGGGCCTCATCGGCTCCGGCGCCGTCTGCATCGCGTACGAGACCGTCGAGCTGCCGAACCACTCGTTGCCCTTGCTGGCCCCGATGTCAGAGGTCGCTGGCCGTATGGCCGCGCAGGTCGGCGCGACCTACCTGCAGAAGCCGTTCGGCGGCCGCGGTGTGCTGATGGGCGGTACCCCGGGCGTCGCCCCGGCGCAGGTCGTCGTGCTCGGCGGCGGCGTGGTCGGCACGAATGCCGCATACGTCGCGATGGGCATGGGCGCGCACGTCACGATCATGGACATCAACATCGACCGCCTTCGCTACCTCGACGAGATCTGGGGCAACAGGGTACGCACCCTGTACTCGAGCAAGCACAACATCGAGGAAGCGGTCTATGCGGCCGACCTTGTCATCGGATCGGTGCTGCTTCCGGGCGCCAAGACCCCGTGGCTCGTGACGAAGGACATGCTCCCGAAGATGAAGAGGGGCTCGGTCGTCGTCGACGTCTCCGTCGATCAGGGCGGCTGCATCGAGACCACCCACGCCACGACCCACGCCGACCCGACCTTCTTCGTCGACGGCGTGCTGCACTACGGCGTCGCCAACATGCCGGGCGCGGTGCCCAACACCTCCACCCTGGCGCTCACCAACGCGACGCTGCGTTACGGTCTCGCGATCGCCGACAAGGGCTGGAAGAAGGCCGTTGCCGACGACGCCGCACTCGCCAAGGGCGTCAACATCGTCGGTGGCAAGGTCACCTACAAGGAGGTCGCGGAAGTGCACGGCCTCGAGTACACGCCGCTGGAGTCGATGCTCGCGTAGGGCATCTCCCGCTGCCTCGTTCAGAGCGGCCGTCCGGGTGATCCCGGGCGGCCGCTCTCGTGCTCTCGTATGTGGGTGCGCTCGGGTGCGCGCAGGTGCGCGGTGCGCGATACTGCACGCATGAGCAACAGCAACGACAGCGCCACTGGCGGAGCGAGCACCGCGGCGAGCCCGGAGGCGTCGATCCAGGAACCGCCGCCATCGCCATTGGCGCCCCTGGTCGACGACTTCCTCAGCTACCTCACCGTCGAGCGCGGCGCGTCGGCGAACACGATCTCGGCCTACCGGGCTGACTTGAAGCGATACACGGTGTTCCTGCGCGAGCGCGGTGTGCCGACGGTGGACGCGGTGACCCGCGACGACGTCGCGGCCTGGATGGGGACCCTTCGCGCGGAGGGTGCCGCGCCCCGCACGATCGAGCGGCGGGTGGCGGCGGTCAAGTCGTTCCATCGCTTCCTGGTGCGCGAGGGCATCACAACGAACCATCCCACTGCGGCGTTGCCGCTCCCGAAGGTCCCGGAACGGTTGCCCGATGTCGTGAGCATCGATGACATCGAGCGGTTCCTGTCGCAGCCTTTCCCGCAGGGCCCGGTGGGGTACCGCGACCGCGCGATGCTCGAGGTGCTGTACGGCTGCGGCATCCGCGTGAGCGAACTGACCGGGCTCGACCTGCGCGACGTCGAACTGGCGGAAGGCTATCTGCGCGTATTCGGCAAGGGCCGGAAGGAACGGGTGACGCCCATCGCGGGCGCGGCCGCTTCCGCCCTGCAGGACTACCTGAGCCACGGCCGGCCCTTCCTCCGCACCAAGCACGGCGCGAGCCGCCAGGACCCGGACGCGGTGTTCCTGAACGTCCGTGGCGGACGTCTCACGCGCGCCACCATCCATGCGCTCGTGCACATGTACGGCGGCCGGGTCGGGCTCGACCTGCACCCGCACACGCTCCGCCATTCCTTCGCGACACACCTGCTCGAGGGTGGCGCGGACCTACGCGCGCTGCAGGAGATGTTGGGGCACGCGGACATCTCGACGACGCAGATCTACACGCATGTGGACCGCTCGCATCTCCGCGAGGAGTACCTGTCGACGCACCCTCGCGCGCGGATCCGGAGCGGGGGCGCTGCCCGACCTCCCGGACGGGTAGACTAGTCCAGAGCGGTGTCTCGCAGGGCCACGAACAGGCACGGGCGATCGCGGAACGGGGCGTCAGGCGGTTGCCCACGCCGAGGGTCCGAAGGGATACCATATGCATAAGGAAGTAACGGCGGTGGATAGGGGAAGGTGGTAGGTGTGAAGAAGAGTCTTCGTTCGGTTCTCGCGCTTGTGATCATGATCTGCATGATGGCCATTGTGGTTGCGGGCTGCACGACTCCGACGACGACTACTACGTCGACCACGACCACGACGCCTACGGCGGTCACGCTGAAGGCCGCGATGGTGACCGACGTCGGCGGTCTCGGCGACAAGTCGTTCAACGACCTGAGCTGGGCGGGCCTCGAGAAGGCCAAGGCCGATCTGGGCGTGGACACGAAGGTCCTCACCTCGAAGGTCATGACCGACTACGAGACGAACCTCACGCAGCTCGCGGGAGCCGGCTACAGCCCGGTCTTCGCAGTTGGCTTCCTCATGCAGGCCGCAGTGAACAAGGTAGCGACCTCGACCCCGGACACGAACTTCGGCGGCATCGACATCGCCCTCGACCCGTGCCCCAGCAACTACGTGGGCCTGACGTTCAAGGAGCAGGAGGCCGGCTATCTCGCCGGTATCGTTGCCGGACTTGCGACCAAGGACACGTTCGACGCCCGTCTGAACACCCAGAACATCATCGGCTTCGTCGGCGGCATGGAGATCCCTCCGGTCGTCCGGTATCAGGCCGGCTTTGTCGCTGGTGCCAAGTCGGTCAATCCGAGCGTCAAGGTCATCTCGCTGTACGCGGGTAAGTTCGACGATCAGGCCAAGGGTAAGGAACTCGGCCTGTCGCTGATCTCGCAGGGCGCGGACGTCGTCTTCGCCGCAGCGGGCCAGACCGGCATCGGCACGTTCAACGCATGCCAGGAGTCCAAGAAGGCGCTGTTCATCGGCGTCGACACCGACCAGTACATGACCCTGACGAACCCCGGTGACACGATCCTGACCTCCGCGGTCAAGCGCATCGACGTCGCGGTGTTCGACGTGGTCAAGAAGGCCCTCGACGGCGCCTTCCCCGGTGGGAAGAACCTGACCTACGGCCTGGTCGAGGACGGCGTGGGCCTCGCCCCGTACCACGATTTCGATGCCAAGGTGCCGCAGGCCATCAAGGACGCGGTCACCAAGGCGATCTCCGACATCAAGGCCGGAACGGTTGTCGTTCCCGAGACCGTCAAGTAAGTCCGTGACGGCGCTCGACGGAACCATCCGTTAGAGGCGATGATGGGGGCGGCCGGTTCTCTCGTGAGGATCCGGTCGCCCCTTTCGCTTGCAAGACAGCTTCGGTATCTGGAGGGGGTACGCCGCGCATGCCGGTTCTCGAACTGCGTGAGATAACCAAGGTCTTCCCGGGAGTCCGCGCCAACGACCGGGTCTCGCTGACGCTCGAACGAGGCGAGATCGTCGCGCTGCTGGGTGAGAACGGGGCCGGCAAGTCGACACTCATGAATGTGGCCTACGGGCTGCTGTCGGCCGACGGCGGCGAGATCCTGGTGGATGGCGCACCCGTCCGCATCAGGAGTCCTCGCGATGCGATCGCCCTGGGCATAGGCATGGTCCACCAGCACTTCATGCTCGTCGAGCCGCTCACCGTGACCGAGAACATCATCCTCGGGCACGAGCCCACGCGTTTCGGCGTGGTGGACCGCAAGGGCGCGCGGAAGCGCGTGGAAGAGCTGTCGCAGCAGTACGGGCTCAAGGTCGAACCCGATGCGGTGGTTCGCGACCTCTCAGTCGGCATGCAACAGCGCGTCGAGATACTCAAGGCCCTGTACCAGGGCGCTCGCATACTGATCCTCGACGAGCCCACCGCCGTCCTCACCCCGCAGGAAGTCCGGGAGTTGTTCCGCGTCATCAGGTCGCTCGTCGACGCGGGGCTGTCGGTCGTCTTGATCACGCACAAGCTCGACGAGGTCATGGGCGCGGCGGACCGGGTCGTAGTCATGCGTGACGGGCGCGTGGTAGGGGAGACGACACCGAAGGAGACCGACCAGATCGGGCTCGCGCGCATGATGGTGGGACGTGACGTCGTGCTTCGGATCGACAAGGCCGAGGCCCACCCGACCGAAGTCGTGCTCCGCGTCACCGACCTCGTCGTGAAGAGCCAGCGCGGGCTCGAGTCTCTCAAGGGTGTCTCGCTCGAGGTCCGGGCTGGCGAGATCGTCGGGATCGCGGGTGTCGATGGCAACGGCCAGACGGAGCTCGTCGAGGCGATCGTGGGCCTGCGCCGGGCGAACAGCGGGAAGATCGCGCTGAAGGACCGCGACATCACGCGCGCGTCGACGCGGAAGACGATCGAAGCGGGCGTATCGCATGTCCCCGAAGACCGGCACAGGCGGGGTCTCATACTCGAATTCGACGTGGCGGAGAACCTCATCCTCGGCGACCATCGCCGGATGCCCTTCGCCAGGATGGGCATCACCCGGCCGGGTGCCATCTCGATCACCGCGCGCAAGCGGATCGAGGACTACGACATCCGCACGCCTTCCGAGTACGTGTTGGCGGGTGCGCTTTCGGGCGGCAACCAGCAGAAGGTGGTGCTCGCGCGGGAACTTGGGCGGGAGCCCGAGCTGCTCGTCGCGGCCCAGCCGACCCGCGGCCTCGACGTCGGGGCGATCGAGTTCGTGCACCGCAGGCTCATCGCCGAACGTGACAGCGGGACAGCGATCCTGCTCGTGAGCATGGAGCTGGAGGAGGTCATGTACTTGTCCGACCGCATCCTCGTGATGTACGGGGGCTATGTGGTCGCTGAGTTTGAAGCCGGTGAGGTCGATGCGGAGCGGATCGGCTACTACATGACCGGCGGCAAGCCCACCGAGTCGGCGGCCGAACCGGTCGTGGCGTCGGGGGGTGCGCTGTGAGCGAGAGTCATGAAGCCACCGTCACCGAGTCACGGTGGATGAGCGTTCTGCGGACGATCGGCGTGCCGATCCTGTCGGTCTTGCTCGCAGTGGGGATCGGTTCCCTGATCCTCTTGGCGGGAGGATATGACCCGCTGAAGGCGTACGCGGCACTGTTCCAGGGCGCCTTCGGCGGCCCGATGCGCAAGCCCCTCGACGCGATCGGCGACACGCTGGTGCGCTCGACGCCGCTCATGTTCACAGGCCTCGCGGTCGGCTTCGGCTTCCGCGCGAACCTGTTCAACATCGGCGCCGAGGGCCAGTTCATCCTCGGGTCCCTCGGAGCGGCATGGTTCGGCCTGCTCTTCGCCGGCCTGCCCACCATCGCGAGCATCCCTTTGATCCTGATCGGGGCGGCGCTGTTCGGCGCTGCCTGGGCGTTCATCCCGGCGTTGCTCAAGGCCCGGACCGGAGCGCACGAGGTCATCACGACGATGATGTTCTCGTGGATCGCCCTGTACCTCACCTCGTGGATCATCTCGGGCCCTCTTGCAGAGTCCGCGACGAACAACTTCCAGACCCCGATGCTGTCGTCGGCAGTCTGGCTGCCCACGCTCGACAAGATCATCCCGGGGCTCCCGGCGCTGAAGTACGCGCACGCGGGGCTTCTCGTAGCCATCGCGGCGGCGATCGTCGTCGCACTGCTGCTACGCCGGACGACCCTGGGATACGAGGTGCGGGCGGTCGGGTTCAACCCAACGGCCGCGCAGAACGGCGGCATCTCGATACCTCTGACCACGATCTGGGCCTTGTGCATCTCGGGCGCGCTCGCGGGCATGGCCGGCGCCTCGGAGGTCCTCGGGGTCACGCACCGGATGTACGACCAGGTCTCGGCGGGGGCGGGATACGGCTTCACGGGGATCGCGGTCGCCCTGCTCGGCAGGAAGAACCCGGCCGGGATCATCGTCGCGGCGCTGCTCTTCGGAGCGCTCTCCGCCGGTTCCGGCACGATGCAGCTCTTCGCGAGCGTGCCTGACAAGATCGTCATGATCATCCAGGCGCTGATCATCTTCTTCGTGGGTGCGGAGACGATCGTCAGCTGGTATGTGAAGCGGCGCCAGAGACTCGCGCTCGAGCGAAGGGGAGCCGGCCATGCTGCTGAGTGATTTCTTCACGCCCGACCTGTTCGCGAGCGCGATCCGCATCGCGACACCTCTGGCGCTCGCGGCGATCGGCGGCGCGATCTGCGAGCGCTCGGGTGTCGTGAACATCGCGCTGGAAGGGATCATGCTCGTCGGCGCGTTCGCCGGCGTCGTGATCACGCTCGCGATGGAAGCGAGCAAGGTGCCGTTCCTCGTCGACAACGCGGTCTGGTTCGGAGTTCTTGCCGCCGTTCTCGCGGGTACTGCCCTCTCTGCGATCCACGCGTTCGCGTCGGTGACGCTGCGGATGGACCAGATCGTCTCCGGCACAGCCCTGAACATCCTGGCGCTCGGGCTCACGGGCTTCCTGCTCGAGGTGATCTACGGCCACGCCGGCGCGACCAACAGCGTCGTCCATCAGTTGCAGCCGGTCTTCGACTTCCCGGCGGTGCAGGGCGCGGGGTTCTGGTCGGACGTGTGGTACTGGATCGACCAGCTCGTCTTCAGCTACACGCCGATCGTGTACATGGCGATCATCGCAGCGATCGTCGGTCAGTGGGCGATGTTCCGGACCCGCTGGGGGCTGCGCCTGCGCGCGCTGGGCGAGCATCCGAGGGCGGCCGACACGGTCGGCGTGCGGATCCAGCGCGGCCGGTACATGGCGGTGCTGATGTCCGGAGCCTTGGCTGGCCTCGGCGGGGCGTACCTGAGTCTCGAGCAGAACAGTTCCTTCAGCGAGAACATGACGAGCGGCCGGGGCTTCATCGCTCTCGCGGCGAACATCTTCGGCCGATGGACGCCGATCGGAGGCTACCTCGCGTCCCTGTTGTTCGGGTTCGCGGAGGCGCTCGAGATCAAGATGCAGGGGTTCCGGGACGTCTTCCAGATCCCGACGCAGTTCTTCCTCATGCTGCCCTACGTTTTGACAGTGGTCGTGCTCGCGGGCTTCATGGGCAGGGCGGTCGGTCCGGCGGAAGTCGGGGTGCCGTACGAGAAGGAGTAGCGGAGCGAGCTCCCAGGTCCGCAGCGGACGAGGCTACTCGAGCGGATCGTCCTCTTCGGCGTCCTCTTCCTTCAAGGCCCTGTCCAGCAGCGGCCGAGCGATCAATATCGCGGCGAAGGCCCCGAACACGATCACGTCGAGCACGTCCGGTGTGAAATTCCACCCCCGGAGACCGGACTCCACGACGTAGGCGACGACCGCGACGGTGAGCAGCACGGGCCATGAGAGCCGGAGTCCCGCGGGTCGCAACGATGGACTCATGCGACCGGCCCCTCGGGGCGGTTGTCGGAGGGCGAGGTCGGCGGGGCGGTGGGGTTCGCGACCGGTGCATGCACGGGCCGGCCGCGCCGCATGAGCCGACGCACGATCCACACGATGAGCCAGACCGGCAGGCCCACGAAGACGAGCAGGGCGAGCACCGGCCCGAGCATCACGATCAGATCGTTCATCGTGCCCACGAATGCGCGGAAGGCGTCGGTGAAAGCCTTCGCGATACCCCAGTCCGTGCCGCCGGCCGGGCTGATCAGCGGCGTGGGCTCAGTGAGTTCGATGGTGACCGTGGCCATCGCGGCCTGGCGCTCGAGATAGGCGATCTGCGCCTGCATCGACTCGATGTCGCCCTGGACGCGGGTGAGCTCCTGTTCGATCGCGAGCATGTCGGAGACCTTTGTCGCCTTCGTGAACATCTGGCGCAACCGCGCCTGCTCCGTCTTTAGGTTGCCTATCCGAGCCTGCATGTCGACATGCTGCTGCGTCACGTCGTCGGCGCTCTCCGACTGATACAGCACCGTGCCCAGTTTGGCGGCGTCCGCGATGAACGACTGGTACGTATCAGCGGGCACGCGGACGGTAACGAATGCGCGGAGCGGGACCGATGAGGCCGATGAACCCGACGAAGGGTTCGTGTCGGTCGCAAGCGGATACACCGGCTGGTCGACCGAGGTCGACACCTGCATCGCCGTGATGTCGCCGCGGTCTTGCGTGGTGAGGTCCCGGATCTTGGTGAGCGCGGCCTGCACGTCGGTCGCTTCTATGCGCAGCGTCTTGTTCACGACGACGAGCTTCTGGGTGGCGGGGACGAAAGCGGAGTTCGCGCTGTCCTTGGACGGGGTGGCGGAGGGCACGCTCATCTCGCCGCTCACGCCGGAGTCCGGTATCCCTAGGCTAGGGGCGGCCACGCCCGCGGAACCTGCCGTCGTCGTGCTCTGGTCGGAGGCGCTGCGCGAGCAGCCGTTCGCGAAAGCGACGATCGCGATGGCCGCGAAGATCGCCATGGCCAGCGCCCATGTGCGGTGCCTGGGTTCCTGCATCGTGCTCACGGTCCCTTCGCTTCGGGGCGGCCCGCCGGCCTGTCGCCGCCCACTGAATACTGTCCCCCGAAAACAGCGAACGCCCGTCGCGGGCGCGAGCGGGCGTTCGGCACAGGTGAGCGAAAGGTTGGATCAGTCCTTGTGCTGCTCCTTCTGAGAGCGAGCCGCCTCGGAGCGCTTGAACGCGCGAGCAGCATAGATGCTGCCTGCTATTCCGATCGCACACACGACGAAGAAGGCGAGGATCAAGGTGTTGGTAACCGACATGGCCAGAAACGAGCCAAACACGTCATACATCCGTTCGTTCACCTCCAACAACGCTTGTGCGGACGAGTCCCGTTCGCACTCGATTGTACCGATGACCCACCGCAGCAGCAAGCCGCGGCGGTGCCTTCTGCCCGTTCATTTCGCTGTCAAGGAGCGGTTCCCTGCATGGCCGTCCAAACACCTTCGACGCGGGGTTGCGGGCGACAGTTCACGCGGCGTCGACAGATGGGGCCGCATCGTTCGATCCCGTTCCCGGGATCGGGCCTTGCGAGGGCGGCATTCGCCGGCTTCGAGGCCTATTTGTGTTGCAAAGTGGGATGTGGTGGGATAGAGTGGCATCCAAGGAGAGCGCCGCGGGCGGGCGCCCACCGGAGCGGACGGGACAGCCCACGAAGTGGGCGACATGAGGCGGGGAGTGGCGGGTGTTCCTCGGGGAGTTCCAGCACACGGTCGACGCGAAAGGCAGGGTCTCGCTCCCGCGCAAGCACCGGGACGAGATCGGCTCTCGCGTGGTCGTGACGCAGGGGCTCGACAAGTGCCTCTACGTGTTCTCGCCTGACGGATACCACGACTTCGTCCGCGAGGTCCTCGGGAACAGCAGCCTAGGCCATGAGGCCCGGGCGGTGCAGCGCCATTTCATCGCGGGCGCGTCCGAGGTCGACGTGGACGCGGCAGGACGGATCGCCATCAGCCCCGCGCTGAGGAAGTTCGGCGCGATCTCGCGAGACGTGATCATCGCGGGCGTCGCCGACCATGTCGAGATCTGGGACGTGGAGCGGTGGTCCGCTTACCAGGAGACCAACCTGTCGACCATCGAGGATGCCGCGGACAAGCTCGCTACACGCGGCATCCTCTAGCGACCTTGACAACGGAATACCGGCATACCCCGGTCTTGCTGGCCGAGGTCACGCACCAATTGTCACCGCACCCAGGCTCCATCATCGTCGACGCCACGCTCGGTGGCGGAGGTCACGCCGCAAAGATCGCAGCGGCGATAGCGCCCGATGGTCTCCTCATCGGGATCGACCAGGATGATGCAGCTCTCGCAGCAGCAACCGCACTACGCCTCGGCCAGCAGGCCATATTCCTCAAGGGCAATTTCGGGGACCTCGACCGCCTTCTGACGGAAGCGAAGGTCCCGTACGTCGACGGGTTCCTGTTCGATCTGGGTGTCTCGTCGCCTCAGCTGGACTTCGCCGAGCGCGGCTTCTCGTACCAGACCGACGCTCCGCTCGACATGAGGATGGATCCGAACGCGGGCGGCATCACAGCTGCAGACGTAGTCGATTCGTACCAGGAAGCAGACCTCGCCCGCGTGATACGGGACTACGGGGAAGAACGGTGGGCCTCGCGCATCGCAGCATTCATCGTAGCCGCGCGAGCCCGCCGCCCCGTCGCCACAACGTTCGACCTCGTCGACGTTATCAAGGCCGCCGTACCCGCGGCGGCGCGCAAGGATGGGCCGCACCCGGCCCGGCGCACGTTCCAGGCGCTGCGCATCGAGGTCAACCGCGAGCTGGAAGTCCTCGAGCAGGCGCTCGACGCGGCAGTCAGGTGGCTCGTTCCCGGCGGTCGGATCGTCGTGATCTCGTATCACTCCCTTGAGGACCGTGTCGTGAAGCAGTCGTTCGCGAAGCTGTCGCAGGGCTGTACGTGCCCGCCCGACCTGCCCGTCTGCGTATGTGACGCGAAGCCGGTACTCCGAGTGCTCACCCGCAGGGCGATCACGCCCTCAGCGGACGAAGTGGAGCGCAACCCGAGGTCGCGCAGCGCGAAGCTGCGGGCCGCGGAGAAGATGTAGGCGTCAGCAGGTGAGGCCGTGCCCGCGGGTGCGGCCCCGATGAGAGAGGGGGGTGGCGAGAAGATGGGCATGCCGGCACGCAGGATCGAAGCCAATCCCTTCGAGCATCGCGGCAACCACCTCCGTCTCGTCACGACACCCCCGGCCCCCGCGCCAGCGGGGAAGCGGCCGACGCGAACTGTCAAGCCCAAGACGTCGGCCAAGGCCATCGCGGCGACCCGTGCGCGCAACCGCGCAGCAGAAGCCAGGGCCAAGGCGGCCTTCATGACCTTCCTCGCCGTCTTCGTCTTCGCCGTGGCACTGGGCAGCGCGCGCGTGACGCTGCTCGTGCAGGCCTCCGAGGCGAGCATCGTCCAGAGCAGGATCCAGGCTGACATCAAGACGCAGCGCGCTGAGGTGGACCAGCTCCAGGAGGACAAGAGCGCACTTTCGACGCCGTCCCGCATCGCCGGGATCGCCTCCACGTCGATGGGCATGGGTGAGCCTGCTGCGGTCCGCTACATCACATTGCCGGACTCGGCCACCACCGCATCTCAGGGCGCAGGCACAGCCACTTCCGCAGCCCCCCAAGACACCATCGGGCGTCTGTTCAGTGCGCTCGTGGAACTCTCAGCGGGCGAGGCCCAGTCCCTGCTCGTCGGCGACGTCGGCCTTGCGGGGTCGCGCTAGCCGATGGCGCCGCGCACCCGACAGGGTGGGGGAACGGGTCGAGGCCCGCGCCGCCACCCTTCAGCGATGAGGTCGCGGTTTCTCGTCGTGCTCATGATCGCCCTTCTCGCGGTCGTCGCCGGTCGTCTCGTCTGGATCCAGGTGGTACAGGCGTCCGAGCTGGCGCAGATGGCACAGCGCCAGCGCACGCGCGACATCGTGCTCCCGGCGCGGCGCGGCTCGATCCTGGACCGTGATGGGCAGGAGCTCGCTGTCACCAATGACGCGAAGACCATCTTCGCGGACCCGCGCGAGATCGTCGACGCGACGGCCACTGCCTCGGCGATAGCCAAGGTCACAGGCGGTTCCGCGAAGGACTACCTTGCGAGGTTCCAGCGCGGAGGGTCGTTCGCCTACATAGAGCGCAAGCTTGACCTGGCAACCGCTGCCGAGCTCATGAAGCTCGACCTCGCCGGCATCTACCAGCAGGACGACTCCCGACGCGCCTATCCGGGCGGGAACCTCGCATGTCAGGTGCTCGGCTTCGTCGGGGTCGATGACAAGGGTCTCGAGGGCATCGAGAAGCAGTACGACAGCACGCTGGCCGGCACTCCCGGCCGCAGCGTGGCCGAACGCGACCGCCAAGGCCGCGTGTTCCCGGGCGGTGTCATCAGCATCCAGGAACCGGTCGACGGCCAGAACGTCTTCCTGACCATCGACAAGGACATCCAGTACAAGGCGCAGGCGGAGCTCGCCGCCGCGGTGAAGCAGTTCGGGGCGAAGGGCGGCTCGGTCATCGTCATGGACCCGACCAATGGCGAGATCCTGGCCATGGCATCGACGCCGTACTTCGATCCGAACGACTACGGATCGGCTTCGGCGAGCGCGAAGAAGAACAAGGCGATCACCGACACCTACGAGCCAGGTTCGACCGCCAAAGCCATGACCGCAGCCGCCTCGATCGACGCCGGCCTGTTCACCCCTTCGAGCATGTTCCACCTGCCGTCGACTCTGAAGATAGGCGGCCGGACCATCCATGAAGCCCACGCCCGCGGCGCGGTCGACTACTCGCTCACACAGATAGTCACGAAGTCCAGCAACGTCGGCGCGGTGAAGATCGGCCAGGCGCTCGGCAAGGTGCGGCTCGCCGACTACTTCGCAAGGTTCGGTCTGAGCCAGCGCACCGGCGTGGACTACCCGGGCGAGGCCAAGGGCTCGATGCCCTCCGTCGACCAGATGTCCGCCTCGAGCATGGGCAACCTGCCGTTCGGGCAGGGGCTGTCGGTGACTCCGCTGCAGCTCGCGCGTGCCCTGAGCGCCATAGCAAACGGAGGCACGCTGGTCACGCCGCACTTCCTGTACCAGCAGGCGTCGGTCCCCGCGACGTTCCACGCGTACCCCGAGCCGATCATCTCGAAAGAGGCGGCATCCGACACGGTCCGCATGCTCACCGACGTGGTCCGCGACGGTACCGGCACCGCAGCCAAGGTCCGCGGCTACGAAGTCGCGGGCAAGACCGGTACCGCCCAGATCGCCAGGCCGGACGGCCGGGGCTACATGGGCGGCGGCGCCTATATAGCGTCGTTCGCGGGGTTCCTACCGGCCGGCGCACCGAAGGTGCTCATCGTCATCACCATCGACCGTCCTTCGAGCGGACTCTTCGGCGGCACCGTGGCGGCGCCGGCGTTCTCGCGGCTGGCGACCTTCTGTGTGGCTCACCTCCGGATCGCTCCCGCCGCTTCCGTGGGATCGCTGATGACGAACGCGACGACCGGGGGAGCTGCGGGTAACGGTCCCGGTACGGGCGCGACGGATGAGTCCTCGACGGTGCTAGAGTCGAACACCCCAGGTCAGTGAGGACGATGGACGCCGTGCGCCTTGCCGAGATACTCGACGACATCACGCGCGACGCCGCCGAGCCCGACGTAGCCATCAGCGGCATCGCCTACAACTCCCGGTCGGTGCGACCGGGAGACGCTTTCTTCTGCATCGCCGGCTTCGAGCGTGACGGGCACGATTTCGCCGCCGACGCCGAGGCACGCGGCGCGTGCGCGATCGTTGCGGAGCGCGCTGTGCCGGGAGTCCGGATACCAGTGGTGATCGTCCCGGACACGCGTCGGGCCTTGGCGGTGGCGTCGTCCCGCTTCTTCGGACACCCCTCCTCGGACATGCGCGTCGTCGGGATCACGGGGACGAACGGCAAGACGACCACGACCTACGTGCTCGACTCGGTGCTGCGCGCGGCCGGCTTCCTCACGGGGGTCATCGGGACGATCGAGACCCGTATCGGCGGTGCGCGTGAGCCGGCCTCTCGGACCACCCCGGAGTCGCGCGACCTGCAGGAGACGCTGTCGCGGATGCGGGTCGCGTGTGTGACCGCCGTGTCGATGGAGGTCTCCTCCCACGCGGTCGACCTGCATCGCGTGGACGGGGTCGAGTTCGCCGTCGTCGCCTTCACGAACCTGTCGCAGGACCACCTGGACTACCACGCGACGATGGAGGAGTACTTCAGCGTCAAGGCCCGTTTCATGGGCTGCGTGCCTATCGAGCGCCGTGTGGTCAACGTCGACGACGACCACGGAGTCCTCATCGCGGACACTCTCGGGGCCCACTGGCAGGTCGGGACGTCGGCTCGGGCCAACGTGCGCGGCCAGGACATCGTCATGCAGGCCGCGTGCTGCCGCTTCCGGCTGATCACTCCGGAGGGCGAGGCCCACGTCGTGCTGCCGCTCGCGGGCGCCTTCAACGTCTCGAACGCTCTGGTCGCCGCAGGGTGCGGGCTGGCCCTCGGGCTGCCGCTGCAGACGATAGTGGCGGGCCTGGAGAACGCGCCGCAGGTTCCTGGTCGTCTCGAACGCATCGACGAAGGGCAGGACTTCGCGGTCCTGGTCGACTACGCCCACACCCCGGACGGTCTGGCGAACGCGATAGCCGCGGTCCGCGATGCGACGAGGGGCCGCGTCATCACCGTGTTCGGCTGCGGCGGCGATCGGGATCCCGACAAGCGCGCCTTGATGGGCCAGGTGGCGGGTTCGTCCTCCGATATCGTGGTGCTGACGAGTGACAATCCGCGAAGCGAGGACCCGGTCGGCATCATCCTGCAGGTGGAGGACGGACTCGACGGGACCGCGGCACGCCGCTATGTCGAGGTGGACCGGCGCGCCGCCATCGCCTTCGCGCTGAGCCTCGCCGTGTCCGACGACACCGTGCTCGTCGCGGGTAAAGGACACGAGGACTACCAGATATTCGCCGACCGGACGATCCACTTCGACGATCGCGAGATCGCACGAGAGGAGCTGAGGCGGTCATGGTGACGATGCCGGCTGCCTACCTCGCCGAGATCGTGGGCGGTGAGGTCGTGGCGGGCCCACCCGAGGCAGTCCTTCGTGGAGCGGAGATCGATTCGCGCCAGCTCGTCCCCGGGATGGCGTTCTTCGCGCTGCCGGGCGAACGTACCGATGGGCACGCACACGTCGAGGCGGCGGCTCGTGCGGGCGCGCGTGTGGTCGTCGTCTCCAGGTTCGACGAGTCCATCGCGCCGCAATTGGGCAAGCCCGGCACGCCGCAGATCGCCGTCGTCCTGGTGCCGGATGTCGCCGAGGCGCTCCGAGCGCTTGCGGTCCATCACCGGGGAACCCTGCGCTGCACCGTCGTGGGGATCACCGGGTCCACAGGGAAGACGAGCACGAAGGACTTCCTGGTCGCCGCACTGGGTGAGGGCTGTTCATGTGTGGCGACGGTCGGGAATCGCAACAACGAGCTCGGAGTGCCGCTCACGGTGTTCCGCGCCGGCCCCAGGACAGACGTGTTGATCGTCGAGATGGGGATGCGCGGCGAAGGCCAGATCGCGCGCCTGTGCGAGATCGCGCGTCCCTCGGTCGGGATCGTGACGAACATCGGCCAGACACACATGGAACTTCTTGGCTCGGAGGACGCGATCGCGCGCGCGAAGGGCGAGCTGGTGGAGTGCGTTCCGGCTGACGGCCGGGTCTTCCTGAACGGGGACGACGTCTGGTCGCGCTCGTTGGCGGAGCGCGCTTCAGCACCGATCACGTGGTACGGGATGGGGGAGGCCGCGGACGTGCGCGCCAGCGACGTTTCGGTGGATGATCTGGGGAGGCCGTCCTTCACGCTCTCCGCGGGCGGGGAGGACTGCCGGGTCACCTTGCCGGTCCCCGGGCGGCATCATGCGTACACCTCGGCGGCAGCCGCGGCAACCGCGCTGTACCTGGGCGTCTCCTTGGAGCAGATCGCGTCGCGGCTGGCGGATGTGCGGGTCAGTGGCATGCGCATGCAGGTGTTCGTCGCGGCGAACGGCGTCACCATCATCAACGACGCCTACAATGCGAGCCCGACTTCGATGCGCGCCGCGGTCGCCACTCTAGCGGACATGACCTCGCACGGCGCGCGCATCGCGGTGCTCGGTGACATGGCCGAGCTGGGGTCGCTCACGGAGCTCGCGCACTTCCGTCTCGGCGAAGAGATCGCCAGGTCAGGGATCGAGACGCTCGTGACCGCGGGACCAAGGGCCTCGCGCATCGCCGAAGGCGCTCTCGCAGCCGGCATGCCTGATCGTTCGGTCCGGCCGTGCGCCAACGTCGATGAGGCCTCGGAAGTCCTCGACGACCTGCTTCGCGCGGGGGATATCGTCCTGGTGAAAGCGTCCCGCTCGATGGGTCTCGAGCGGATCGTCGAGAGGATACTGGCGACAGATGCCTAGCATCAGCTTCCTCCAGTTCGATCGCTATCCGACGTACCAGGTGTTCATGGTCATCGTGATGGCGGTCGCCGCCGCGGTGCTGCTGTTGCCGTTGTGGATCCGCCTCGTGCGGTATCGGAACATCGGCCAGCAGGTCCGGGCAGACGGCCCGCAGGGGCACCTCGTCAAACAGGGCACGCCGACGATGGGCGGGGTCCTTATCATGCTCGTCGTCACCGCGGTGTTCCTCGCGATCGGGCACGCTGACCCGCCCAGCCTTCTCGCCCTCGGGGCGATGCTCGCCTGCGGCGTGCTCGGCTTCGTGGACGACTACGCGAAGGTCATAAAGGAGAGGTCGCTCGGCCTGACAGCCCTGACCAAGATCGTCTGGCAGGTGGCGATCTCTCTGACGATCGGCCTGGTGGCGGTCAACTGGGTGGGCGTGAGCGCGAAGGTCGACCTGCCTTTGCTCGGGCTCGGCATGGATCTTGGCATCTTGAGCAGCACGTTCGCCGTCGCCGGTCACATGATCGTGGTCCCGTGGCTCTACCTGCTGCTCGTTTGCTTCATGGTCGTCGGGTTCAGCAACACCGTGAATCTGACCGACGGCCTCGACGGTCTTGCTGCTGGCACCGTCACGATCGTCATGTTCGCGTTCGCAGCCATCGCGTTCCGCCAGAACCACCTGCCCGTTGCGCTCGTGGCTGCGGCGGTCGCTGGTGCGTGCATCGGCTTCCTCTGGTACAACAGCTATCCCGCCGACATCTTCATGGGGGACACCGGCTCGCTCGGATTGGGGGCGGTCATCGCCACGCTGGCGATCGTCACCAAGACGGAACTGCTCTCCGTGCTGATCGGCGGCATCTACGTGATAGAGGGACTGTCGGTCATCCTGCAGGTCGCCTCGTTCAAGCTCACGGGGAAGCGCATCTTCCGCATGGCGCCGATACACCACCATTTCGAGATGAAGGGCTGGAGCGAGACCAAGATCATGGTGCGCTTCTGGATCGTCACTGGCGTCTTCGCCGGCGCCGGATTCGCCCTCTACTTCCTCTCCCAGCTCCAGGTCGGTTCCTGACGTGCCGAACCTGAGCGGACGTGTCGCGATACTCGGCCTCGGCCGTTCCGGCGAGGCCGTCGTCGACTGGGCGCTCGGTAGGCCCGGCTGTGTGCCCGGTGACGTCGAGGTGTACGTGGAGCATGACACTCCAGCGCTGCGATCGACCGCTGAAGGCATGCGCGCGCGCGGCGTGGGCGTGTCGCTCGGTGCGTCCGATCTCGGCGGGCAGGCACCCGACCTGATCGTCGCGTCTCCAGGCATCGCTCCACACAGGCCCCTGATGGTCGCAGCGCGAGAGAGCGGCTCACCCGTGATCTCCGAGCTGGAGCTCGCATACCTCGTCGGTCGCGCCCCGTTCATCGCCGTCACCGGCACGAACGGCAAGACCACGACGACCGCGTTGATCGCCCATCTGCTGGTCACGGCCGGCATTGACGCGCGGCCCGCCGGCAACATAGGCCAGCCGGCGTTGGGTGTCGCGCGCGACGTCCCCGTCGACGGAGTCGTGGTGGGGGAGTGTTCTTCGTTCCAGCTCGCGCTCACCGCGGAGTTCCATCCGCGGGTCGCCGTGCTCCTCAACATCACTCCGGATCACATCGATTGGCACGGTTCGTTCGAGAGGTACGCGGCGGACAAGCTTCGCATCTTCGCGAACCAGGGTCCCGGCGATACAGCGGTGGTGGACGTCGACGACCCTGAGTCCGCTTCGGTTGCCTCGACACTGGCCCTGGGCAAGGCGCTGTTGCTGCGCGTGAGCGTCTGCGACGGCGGCGAGGCTCGTGTGGAGGATGGTGAGCTGGTCGTCGACACCGGAAGCGGCCCTCAGCGCCTGGTGCGCCCGGACGAGCTGCAGATCCGCGGCGCGCACAACGTGTCGAACGCGCTGTCGGCGGCGGCCGCAGCCCTTGCTTTCGGGGCACACATCGACGCGGTCCGCGAGGGGCTGCGCACCTTCGCACCGATCGAGCACCGTCTCGAGCCGGTGGCCACGGTCGGCGGTGTGCTGTTCGTGAACGACTCCAAGGCGACGAACCCCGACGCGGTGCTGAAGGCGCTCACCGCCTTCGACGAGCGCCCCCTGATCGTGATGCTCGGAGGGCGCAACAAGGGCAACGACTTCGATGGGCTCGCTCGTGCGTGCAAGAGGCAGGCGAGACTGTGCGTGTTGTACGGAGAGGCGCGCGGCGAGCTCGTGGCCTCGTTCGAACGCGTCGGGGCCGCCTTCCGGATCGCGGACGGGATGCTGGATGCGCTCGCTGAGGCGGCAGGCCTCGCGCGCGAGGGTGACGTCGTCCTCTTGTCTCCCGCGTGCGCCAGCTTCGACGAGTTCGCGGACTTCCAGGATCGAGGCCGCAGGTTCGCGGCCGCGGTCGGCGCTATCGCAGGCGGGCCGCGATGACGACCAGCGATGCGCAGCCGCAGTCAGGGGCGAAGTATCTGCTCCTCGGCACGACTGTCTTCCTGGCGCTGGGCGGGCTGCTGATGATCTTCTCGGCATCGGCTGTCACGGACTTCATCAGCAGCGGGAACAGCTACGACCACGTGATGCATCAAGCCGTGTTCCTCGTCATCGGGATCATCGGACTGGCCTTCTGCTCACGCTTGTCCCAGGGGCTCATCCGAAGGACAGGATGGTGGATCCTGCTGGTCTCGGATGCCGCGCTCGTGTATGTCCTGGTCTCGGGTGTCGGGAAGTGGGGGGCGGTCCGCTGGATCGACCTCGGCTTCACGACCCTGCAGCCGTCGGAGTTCGCGAAGCTCGGATGCGTGCTGGTCTGTGCCGGGATCATGGCGGACCGGGCGAAGCACCCCGGCAGTCCGTGGAAGGACGACCTCCTCAAGGTGCTGCTGGCGGCGGGGATCCCGTTCGGGCTTGTCATGTTGCAGCCGGACATGGGAACGGCGATGTCGATCGTCGCGGCGGTGTTCGTGGTGCTGGTCCTCGGCGGGTTGCCAGGATGGATGATCGCCGCCTCGGGCGCGGTGGCGGGCGTGAGCATACCCGCACTCATCTTCGCGAAGGGGTACCGCGCGGCACGCTTCCTGAGCTTCCTCGACCCGACCTCCGATCCGCAGGGGGCCGGGTATCAGATACTGCAGGCCCGCATCGCGTTCGGGTCCGGGGGCCTGTTCGGACTGGGCTTGGGGATGTCGCGCCAGAAGATCGGCTACCTGCCCGCCGCGCACACCGACTTCATCTTCGCCATCATCGGCGAGGAACTCGGGCTTCTCGGCAGCGCAGCCGTTGTGATCGCGTTCGGGCTCTTCTGCTACGCCGGCATCAAGCTCGCGTTGTCCGTGAAGGATCCCTATGCGCGTCTGGTGTCGGGGGGCCTGACCGCGATGATCGTGACACAGGCGATCATCAACATGTCGTCGGTTACAGGCCTAATGCCGGTCATCGGTGTGCCACTGCCACTGGTCAGCTATGGTGGTTCTTCACTCGTGTTCACGCTCGGCTGCATCGGACTCATCCTCGCCACAACCTCCGGACGGACACGGGCGCGCGCGTCGTCCAGCGGTCGCGCGCAGTGAAACGGATCCGAGAGGAAGACCCATGCGCGTACTGGTGAGCGGGGGAGGCACGGCCGGGCACATCTACCCGGCGCTGTCCGTCGCCCGCGTTCTCGCCGGTGACGAGCACGAGGACGTGGTGTTCGTCGGTGCGCCGCACAGCCTCGAGGAGCGCCTCGCGACCGAGGCCGGTTTCGAGTTCATCCCCGTCCGCGTGAGCGGCTGGGACCGTGCGAGACCCGTCTCGTTGCTGACGGGTGGGTTCACGACTCTGGCGTCAGTGTCCCGCTGCGTGCGTCTCCTGCGCCGCGAGCGGGCGGACGTGGTCATCGGGTTCGGCGGTTACGTGTCGCTGCCGCTCGGTCTCGCCGCGGCGCTGACGCGCATCCCACTCGTGCTGCACGAGCAGAACGCAGTGCCGGGGGTCGCGAACCGCATGTTGGCTCGCTGGGCGCGATCCGTCTGTTTGACCTACGACTCATCGGCGGCGACGCTGAGGACGTCGGGGAGCACGATCGTCACGGGCAACCCTGTGCGTGAGGCTGTCCTCGAGGCTGACGGCGCGAGGGGACGTGATGCTTTCGGCATCGCACCCGGCGATCTCGTGCTCCTGGTGTTCGGCGGCAGCCGCGGCGCGCGACATCTCAACGAGGCTTTGGTAAACCTCTACCCGAGGCTTAGGGAACTTGGACATCTGCAGGTGGTGCAGATAGCGGGTCCCAAAGAAGCCGCAACGGTGCGCGCGGGATTGGCTCGGATCTCGGGCGACGCGCCTGTCTGGTGGAAGATAGAGGAGTACGTCGACGGCATGGGCGACCTGCTGGCCGCGGCGGATCTCGTGGTCTGCCGCTCGGGAGCGACGACGCTGGCCGAGCTTTCCGCAATCGGGCGGGCGTCGGTGTTGGTGCCTTACCCGTACGCGACCGACGATCACCAGACGCGCAACGCGGAGCCGTTCATCGAGGTCGACGCGGCGGAGGTGGTCGCGGACTCAGGCCTGGACGGGTCCGAGTTCGGCCGGATCGTGATCTCGTTGCTGGAGGACCCGCAGCGGCGCGCTATCATGGCCGCCGTTGCCCGGACGCTCGGACGCCGGGACGCCGCACGGGCGGTGGCGGAAGTCGCACTCGCAGCAGTCGGCGGCGCACTTGCATCGCACGACGACAAGAGAGGCGGACAGTGAGCTCCGCGTACGCACATTTCATCGGGATCGGTGGAGCCGGCATGAGCGGGCTCGCCCGTGTCCTGCACGAGCGCGGTCAGGTCGTGACCGGATCGGACATGCGGCACTCGCGCTACGCGGCCGCGCTGGCCGACATGGGCGTGCCCGTGGCGATCGGCCACGACGCCGCGAACCTCGGTGACCCGGAGATCGTCGTCGTCTCTTCCGCCATACCCGAGAGCAATCCCGAGTTGGCAGAGGCGCGCATGAGAGGGCTGACCGTCTGGCCGAGGGCCCGCATGCTGGCCGCGCTCGCCGGCGACCAGCTGACCGTCGCGGTCGCCGGCACCCATGGGAAGACGTCGACGAGCGCGATGGCTGCGGCGGCCTTCATCGCTGCGGGCGAGGACCCGACGTTCCTGATCGGGGGCGAGCTGACGGGGTTGGGCGGCAACGCGCGGTGCGGATCCGGCCGCTACTACGTGGTCGAGGCGGACGAGTCGGACGGCTCATTCCTGCTACTGGACCCGTATTGCGCGATCGTGACGAACGTGGAAGCCGATCATCTCGACCACTACGGCTCGTTCGAGGAGATCGTCGAGACGTTCACGCGGTTCCTCGCGCGCGTGCACCCCAACGGCGTGGCGGTGCTCTGTGCGGACGACCCGGTGCTTCGGCGCCTTGCCGCCGTTCTCGAACGGCGCGTCGTGACCTACGGTCGCGCGGCCGATGCCGACGTTAGGCTCGTCTCGTTCGATCCCACGGAGTCGGGCAGCGCGTTCATGGTGGGGCTGCCCGATGGGCGTGAGATCGCGTGCGCGGTCTGCACGCCGGGCGAGCACATGGCCCTGAACGCGACCGCGGTGCTCGCGGCCGCTTGGGCGCTCGGAGTCGACCTTGAGGCTGCGGCCCACGGGATCGCCGCGTTCGCGGGCGTGAAGCGCAGGTTCGAGGAGATCGGGCGCGTGGCAGGCGTGCGCGTGGTCGACGACTACGCGCACCACCCGACAGAGGTGAAAGCCACGCTCGAGGCAGCGCGCGCCGCTACCGAGGGCAGCGTCTGGGTCGTGTTCCAGCCCCACCGCTTCACACGGACGGCGGCCCTCTCCCGCGAGTTCGGAGAGGCGTTCGGAGCGGCCGACCGTGTGGTCCTTCTCGATGTCTACAGCGCCGGAGAGGCGCCCGTGCCCGGCGTCTCGGGCAAGACCGTCGTCGACGCGCTCTTGCGCTCGCACCCGCGCACCCGGCTCGCCTACTTCCCGCATCGCTCGGCGACAGCCTCATACGTCGCCGGGCGCGCCCGTCCTGGTGACCTCGTGCTGACGATGGGCGCGGGCGACGTGACAGCCCTGGCTCCGGAGATCGTGCGCGCATTGAGCGAGCGCGTGGCGTCGGGAGGTGGCGCGGCATGAGCGTCGCGGATGCCAGGGCGCGCTTGACGGCACAGCTCGTGGGAGAAGTGCGCAAGGGCGAGCCCATGGCCCGGCACACCACGTTTCGGATCGGCGGCCCGGCGGCGCTCTTCTGTGTCCTCGAGACCGTCCATGACCTCGCACTAGCTCTTCCGATCCTGGAGGAGGAAGGCGTCGAGTGGACGGTGGTCGGCAAGGGCAGCGACCTTCTCGTCTCGGACGAGGGGTACCCCGGCGCGGTCCTCATCCTCGGCCGCGAGTTCAAGCGGCACGCGGTCGAGGGCGGCCTTCTCCGGGCGGGAGCGGGATGCGTGCTCGCGCATCTCGTGCAGGAGGCTTTCAACCGTGGGCTGTTGGGCCTCGAATGGGCTGTCGGGATCCCCGGGACCGTGGGGGGCGCGCTCGTGATGAACGCGGGCACGAAGGAGGGCTGGATCGGTCAGGTCGTCGACACCGTCACCCTCTACGTCCCCGGTGAAGGCTTCGTGCTCGTCCACGGGCGGGACGTCGCGTGGGAGTACCGGCGCAGCGGCCTGGCGGGCCGCGGTATCATCCTCGAGGCATCGATGCGCGTGTCGGAGATCGACCCTTTGCGCATCCGCGCCCGCATGGAGAGAAGCCTCAAGGACCGCAAGGCGACGCAACCGATGGGCCAGCCCAGCGCCGGGAGCGTCTTCATGAACCCGCCGGACGACTCTGCGGGCCGACTGATCGAGAGCGTCGGCCTGAAGGGGACTCGCGAGGGCGGCGCACGCGTTTCCCCGGCGCACGCGAACTTCATCGTCAACGAAGGCGGGGCGAGGGCGGCCGACGTGGTCCGGCTCATCCGCCTCATCCAGGACCGGGTGAAATCGGAGACCGGCACGGAGCTCAGACCGGAGATCAAGTTCCTTGGCCACTTCGAAGAAGCGTGAGACCGTCTTCATATCGACCGCCCAGCGCGATCGGGCGGCTGCACGCCGGACACACACGGACGCAGGCAAGCGGGCGCGCGCTGGTTCCTCGCCCAAGCCGAGAAGCGACGCGCGTGCGCTTGCCGAGGCACGGCGTGCCGAGCGCGACGGCCGCATAGCCGAAAGGCGTCGGATGACCCGGCTACGGGCGCTTGGCGTCTTCGCGATCGTCGCGATCGTCGTCACCGCGTGCGTCTGGGTGTACAACTCGGACCTGTTCAAGATCACCAACGTCGAGGTCGTGGCGACCGAACACGTCTCCAGTGAAGACGTGCTCGCGCTGGCGGCGGTCCCGCCGGACGCGACGCTGCTCCGATTCCCGGCGGACGAGGTCGCGGCCCGGGTCGCGGCCGACCCCTGGGTGGCCTCCGTCATCGTGTCGCGGGTGTTCCCCTCAGGGATGCGCATCCGAGTGACGGAGCGCGTACCGGAGGCCATGGTCGATGCGGGCAACGCCTTCATGCTCATCGACGCGCAAGGCATGGTCATCGCCACCGCGACCGTCGGCGCCACCGCGACGGTGCCTGTCATCCAGGACGTGCCTGGCCTCGATCTGAAGCCGGGCAGGAAGACCGTTTCCGAGCCGCTCCTGAACGCACTCGCCGTCCTGAACGGGATCAGCCGCGAGCTGGCCGCCATGGTCGTGAGTGTCGATGCGGCCACCGTGGACGGCACGACGCTCACGACGGCGAGCCGGGTCGAGATCGTGATCGGGCAGGCCGATGACGCGCAGAACCCACTTGCGACGAAGGACGCGCTCGCGCGCGGTATTCTCGCGGAGCAGAACGGCAAGGTGGTGGGCATAGACGTGCGGCTGGTCGATCGGCCGACGTCCCATGGCCTGCCCAAGTAGCGCCTCGGGACCGAGCAAGGTACCAGGAGGTCTCATGAACGGTTCGAGGACGACAACGAGACAGCCGGTGGTGCCAAGGGTGGCGACCCGCGCTCGCGGCGATCATCGCGCTCTCGGTGCTCGCAGCCCCTCCTATCGCTGCCGCGCTGACCCTGGTCGCACCCGCCCCGCTGGCCGGGCCCGCTGAGATAGTGGTGGCGCTCGAGGCGGGGGAGGGAGCCGGGCGGCCACGGATCACGTCACCGGCAAAGGCCCGCATGGTCAGCCCGGTCGCAGCCAAGGCACAGGCCGGAGCTTCCACGGCGACGCTGACGCTGGAGGTCAACGGCACGGTCGTGAGGAGCGTCGCTTGCCATCCCGGTGCGGTCGTCGATCTTGGTTCAGCTCGCCTCGCGAAGGGCGCCAACTCCATCGCCGTGATCGCCACGAGCCTGAGAGGTGAGACCACCTCGGCCATCAGGCCGGTCGCGCGCTACGAGTGGCCCTACTCGACCTGCATCGTCGTCGACAAGAGCGACTATCGCCTCTACCGGGTCAAAGGGCAGCAGCTGGTCGCCTCGTACAAGATTGCGCACGGCAGGCACAACCGGACCCCGGTCGCCACGTGGAAGATCCTCGCGAAGTACAAGACCGACCCGCACAGCGTCTACGGGCCGCGGAAGATGCGGATGTTCAGGCGCGTGGGCGCCCCCGGGCACTATCGGTACGTCTACACCCGGTACGCCATCCACGGCACCAACCAGCCGTCGAGCATCGGTCACCACGCGAGCCACGGTTGCATACGGGTGTACAGCAGCGACGTGCTCAAGCTGTGGCCCCAGGTCCCGATCGGGACCTACGTGGTGACCCGGCAGTAGCCTGCGGCCGGGTCTGCGCGACCGGGACCGGCGTGGTTTCGTGCTCCGGAAGCCTGCGGCGACCATCTCCACGAAATCAGGGGTTGCATCTCGGGTAACCTTTATGCAAAGATTGAGTGTTCTGTCCGTACATTGACCCTGAACTAGAGCCTTATGGTACAGACGCCGGGCATCAGCCCGGCAGAGGGAGGAGAAGCGCAGATGCTCGAGACCGGTGCGAACTATCTGGCGGTGATCAAGGTCGTCGGTATCGGCGGTGGCGGCAGCAACGCCGTGAACCGCATGGTCGAGGCGGGTGTCAAGGGCGTCGAGTTCATCGCGGTGAACACCGACGCGCAGGCGCTCCTGATGTCGGACGCCGACTACAAGGTGCACATCGGCGTCGGGCTGACCAAGGGCCTCGGCGCGGGCGCTGACCCTGACGTGGGCCTGCAGGCGGCCGAGGAGTCGCGTGCCCAGATCAAAGAGGCGCTTCAGGGCGCCGACATGGTGTTCATCACCGCGGGCGAGGGCGGCGGCACCGGCACGGGGGCCGCGCCGATCATCGCCCAGATCGCGAAAGAGGAGATCGGCGCTCTGACCGTCGGCTGCGTCACCCGTCCCTTCGCGTTCGAGGGCAGGAAGCGCGCACTGCAGGCCGACGAAGGCATCAAGCGTCTCCGCGAGCACGTCGACACGCTGATCGTGATCCCGAACGACCGTCTGCTGCAGGTGGCGGAGAAGAAGACGTCGATCCTGGACGCGTTCCGCATCGCGGACGACGTCCTGCGCCAAGGCGCGCAGGGCATCACCGACCTGATCACCGTCCCCGGCCTGATCAACTTGGACTTCGCCGACGTTCGGACGATCATGCAGGACGCCGGGTCCGCTCTCATGGGCATCGGCATCGCGACCGGCGACAACCGCGCCCACGAGGCCGCGAAGGCGGCTATCTCGAGCCCACTGCTCGAGTCCTCGATCGAGGGCGCCGAGGGCGTGCTCCTCTCTATCGCCGGCGGGAGCGACCTGGGACTCTTCGAGGTCAACGAAGCGGCTGAGGTCGTCGCAGCCGCCGCTCATCCCGACGCCAACATCATCTTCGGCGCCGTGATAGATGACTCGATGCTGGATTCGATCCGGGTCACGGTGATCGCGACCGGCTTCGATTCGCGTCGGCGCCAGTCCTCGCTCGCACTCGACGAGGGCGAAGAGTCGGCGCTCCCGACCGCCGCGTCGGTCCCGACGTTCGAGCCGATCACAGAGGACGACGCGGACATCCCGGCGTTCCTTCGCCGGAAGAGCTAGCACTCGCGACCGCCCGTGTTCTGGGGCGGTCGCCTGGATATGAACGTCCGCCCGGCGGATACCGGGTGACGGATACACGGCGGGGTGTCGAGGAACAGGGTCCTCGCCACCCCGCGGTGGGCGTCCCGACGACGTTCGTGGAGCCGGGGCCAACGCGTATCATCGTTGCTGGAATTTCAGCCCCTGCCCGCACCGGCTCTCACGAGGGAAGCCTGCGACGATGCCCGCCCTCAGCACGCGCACGGCCGACGGGATCACCGTGCTCACGGACGACGATCTGCGTTCGGGATCCGGGATCCTCGTGGCCTTTACCGAACGCACCGGCGGTTGCAGTTCGGCGCCGTTCGCCACTCTCAACCTTGCGGCGCACGTCGGTGACGACCCGGACGCCGTCGACGCCAACCGCGCGTCGGCGATGGGCTCGCTCGGGATCGGCGGGGTGCGGGATCGGCTGACGATGGCGCAGCAGGTCCACGGAACCAGCGTCGTCGAGGTGGGGAGCTCGGACGTCGGCGCAGGCGCTTTCGCATCTGGGGGCACCGCCCTCCCGGTCGCGGGGGTCGACGGCCTCGTCACGGTGCTGGAGGCGGTTCCTCTGCTGCTGTGCTTCGCGGATTGTGTGCCGGTCGTCTTGGTCGCCACGGCCCCTCGGCGCGCGGTCGCGGTCGTGCACGCGGGATGGCGTGGCGCACTTGGGGGCATAGCCGCTGAAGGGGCGCGAAGGTTGGCGCTGGCTGCCGGCTGCGACACGTCCGCGATCAGCGCATACGTCGGCCCCCACATCGGTGTCTGCCACTACGAAGTCGACGCCGCGCTGCTGTCGCAATTCGTCGATACGTTTGGTACCATCGTTGCGGCCCAGGGCCGTTTGGACCTGGGCGTTGTCGTGTCAGAGAGCCTGAATGGGGTCGGCGTGCCGATTTCGTCTGTGTGCCGTGCCGGGATATGCACGGCTGAACGGACTGACGCGTTCTTCTCGTACCGCGCCGAAGGCCTCACTGGTCGCCACGGCGCGGTCGCGTGCATCCTTGAGGGCCCGCGATGAGACGCATCGTCGTCGCGCTCGCCGGGACCGCCCTGATGCTGGCGGGTCTGCTGGCACTCTCGGGCTGCGCTGCATCGACGACCGCCTCCACGACGCAGCTCACCGTCACCGGATCCACGACCCTTCTTCCGATCGCCGAGGTCTCTGCGGAGGACTTCATGGCCGCCAACTCCGGCACGCGCGTGCTTGTGTCGGGGGTCGGTTCCTCGGCAGGGATCGAGTCGGTCACCAACGGCACGTGTGACATCGGGACCTCATCGCGGGAGCTGAAACCGGCGGAACTGTCGCTCGGCCTGGTGGACACGCCGGTGGCCCGGGACGCCATCGCTGTCATCGTCAATCCGGGGAACCCGGTCACCTCACTGAACACCTCCCAGGTGGCGGACATCTTCTCCGGCAAGGTGAGGAACTGGAAAGAGGTCGGCGGCCCCGATCTCGAGATCGGTCTCGTCAACCGCGACGAGGCGTCGGGCACCCGGCAGGCGTTCCTGGAACTCGTCATGAAGGGCCGCGACTTCGATCCGACCGCTGCCGTACTGCCGGGCACCGGGCAGGTACGCTCCGTCGTCGCACAGTCGCGGATCGCGGTCGGCTATATCTCGCTCGGGTTCGTCGATTCGTCCGTGAAGGCGATAGTCATCGACGGTGTGGCTCCGACGCCTGCGACGGTGGCTGACAAGTCGTATCCGGTATCCCGTGTGTTGCACTTCCTGACAAAGGGTGAGCCGCAGGGTCTGGCCAAGCAGTTCATCGACTACGTGTTGTCGCCGACGATCCAGGACTCGGTCGTCCCCGACGCGGGCTTCCTTCCGATGAGTGCGGGGGTGAAGTGACGTGGCCGGCGATCCCGATCTGACAGGGCACGACGTCGCTCTCGAGATGTGCGCGGACACCGACGCGGCCCTGCGCGCGCCGGAACCGCCGAAGCAGCCCCCACGGCGCGCGCTGATGAAGATCACGCCCGCCACATACCTCAAGGAAGCCGCGCTCAAGAACCTCTTCCTGCTGTGTGCGTTCGTCGCTGTGGCGGGCGTCGCGCTCATCTTCATATTCGTCGGGATCAAGGGATGGCCGATCTTCGGCAAGGTCGGGCTTCTCAACTTCCTCGGAGGTGCGACGTGGCTGCCGACGCAGGGCCACTTCGGCATCCTTCCGCTGATCGTCAACTCGCTTCTGGCGATGACCGGTGCGCTGATCCTGGGCGGCCCGCTGGCGGTAGGCACCGCGATCTTCCTGTCCGAGGTGGCTTCGCCCCGGGCTCGGGCGATCGTGCGTCCCGCCGTGGAACTGCTGGCGGGCATCCCATCCGTCGTCTACGGGTTCTTCGGGTTGGTCCTGCTCCGCCCGATCATCGCGAGCCTCTTCGGAGGGCTCGGGTTCGGGCTGCTCACCGTGTGGCTGATCCTCGCGGTGATGATCGTTCCGACGATAGCCACGCTGACGGAGGACGCGCTCGGCTCGGTCCCTGAGGGGATCCGCGAGGCGAGCTACTCGATGGGCGCGACCAAGTGGCAGACGATCTGGCGGGTGCTGCTGCCGGCCGCGAAGATCGGCATCATCGACGCGATCATCCTCGGGATGGGCCGGGCGATCGGCGAGACGATGGCGGTCGTCATGGTCGCCGGCAATGCCGGTGTCATCCCTGACGGCATCCTGAAGCCGTTCCTTACGCTGACGACCGTCATAGTCATGGACATGCCGTACGCGTCGGGGGATCACACCACAGCGCTGTTCGGCATCGCGATAGTCCTGTTCATCATCTCGATGCTGTTCGTGGCCGCGATCCGGGTCATCTCGCGCTTCGGCAAGCAGGTGGGGTAGCGATGCAGTCACGCGAACGGGTCAACAAGAGCCTGACGAACGCGATCGCGCTCGGCGTCATCTGGGCGGCGGCCATCGCCACCGTCGGTGCGCTCGGCACGATCCTGCTCTACGTGATCGTCAACGGGATCGGCCAGATCACGCCGACCTTCATCTTCACGTGGCCTCACGGCGTGAACATGGAGGGCGGGATCTGGCCGACGATACAGGCCACCCTCTACGTGACCGCTTTGGCGATGCTGATCACGACTCCCATAGCCGTGCTCGCAGCGGTCTACCTGGCCGAGTACGCGGTCCAGGGCCGACTCGTCCGCACGATCCGGTTTGCCGCTGACTCGCTGGCGAGCGTGCCGTCGATCGTCATGGGACTGTTCGGCCTGTCGTTGTTCGTCGAAGGCCTTGGGATGAAGTTCTCCGTGATCGCGGCGGCGCTCGCGCTCGCGTTCCTCTTGCTCCCGATCATCGTGCGCACGACGGAAGAGGCCATCCGTGCCGTGCCGAAGTACATCCGCTGGGGCTCCTACGGACTTGGCGCCTCCAAGTGGCAGACCGTCTCCAGGATCGTCCTCCCGTCCGCGCTTCCGCGGATCACCACCGGCGTGATACTCGCTGCAGGCCGCGCGGCGGGCGAGACAGCCGTCGTCATCTACACGATGGGGACGATGATCAACGCCCCGGTATCACCGCTGGACCCCGGCCGAACGATGCCGGTTGACCTGATGCTGAAGGCCCAGGAGGGCATCAACCTGCCGTCCGCTTACGGCACGGCGTTGCTGCTCGTGCTCATGGTGCTCGCGTTCAATCTCGTCGCCCGCTTCATCGGGCGCAGGAACAGGAGGATGCAGGGATGAGCGAACGGCTCGCATCGCTGCTGCAGGACCAGGCTTCTGTCGGCACGGGGCGCGACAAGTTCGAGGTGCAGCACCTCAACTTCTTCTACGGCGACTTCAACGCGCTCACCGACATTACGGTGGGTATCGCCGAGCACGCGGTCACGGCCTTCATCGGCCCGTCCGGGTGTGGCAAGTCGACGTTTCTGCGCTGCCTGAACCGGATGAACGATCTCATTCCAGGCACGCGCGTCGAGGGGAAGATCCTGCTCGACGGCCACGAGATCTACGGCCCGGGGGTCGACCCTGTCGACCTTCGCCGCCGCGTGGGCATGATCTTCCAGCAGCCGAACCCTTTCCCGATGTCCATCTACGAGAACGTCGCTTACGGCCCCAAGCTCCACGGAGTCAAGAAGAAGGCGGAGCTCGACGGCATCGTCGAGGAGTCGCTGAAGCGGGCGAACCTGTGGAAAGAGGTCAAGGACATCCTGGGCAGGGGAGGCCTGACGCTCTCCGGTGGGCAGCAGCAGCGCCTGTGCATCGCCCGCGTGCTCGCGGTCGAGCCGGACGTGCTGCTCATGGACGAGCCGTGTTCCGCGATCGACCCGACCTCGGTCCAGAAGGTCGAGGACCTGATGGCCGAGCTCAAGGACCGCATCACGATCGTCATAGTCACGCACAACATGCAGCAGGCGGCCCGCGTGTCCGACTTCACCGCGTTCTTCCTGCAGGAGGTGGCCGGGCAGCCGGCGGAGCTGATCGAGTTCGAGCGCACGGCGGCGCTGTTCACGAGCCCGAAGGACAGACGCACCGAGGACTACATCACGGGCCGGTTCGGATAGGCGTCGCGCCGCCCCCTCGGGTTTCACTTAGGTGCAACCTCATCGGGCGGTGGGTAGGGTAATATGTCGGGATTCCCGGGGGGCGTTGTACGGGCGCGAAGCCGGTGATGCGGGCCGATAGGGGCGCGTGAGAGACGCGTCAAGGAAGGGTGTGGATGTCATGCGCGAGGGCTTCCGGCAAGAGTTGAAGGACCTGAAAGCCGAGGTCGTCGCCATCGGTCGCCGGTGCGCGGAGCAGACCGAGTTGAGCGTGCGCGCCCTCGTCGAGGGTGACGCCGACCTTGCGGAAGCGGTCGTGGACGCTGACGACGAGATCGACGCCCGCACGCTCGCTGTCGAGGAGCACGCGCTCGAAGTCATGGCGACCCAGTTCCCTGTCGCGCGCGACCTGCGCCTTCTGCACTCGCTGACCTACGTGGCGTGGCACATGGAGCGCATGGGCGATCTCGCGGTCAACATCGCGAAAGCTGCGCGCCGCACCGCGGGCCGCAAGGGCCCGCAGACCCTGTACGACCTCATCCAGGCACAGGGCAACCTCGTGCACCGCGTCCTCGACGCGATGCTGGCCGCTCTCGAGAACGCCGACCTGGAGTTGGCGCGAAAGCTTCCCGAGCTCGACGAGCCGATCGACCATCTCTTCAAGCAGTTCTTCCGGGAGCTTGCGCGGCTTCAGAACGAGGACGACATCGAGTGGGCGTCGTCCATGGTCTTGGCGAGCCGCTACCTCGAACGCGTGGCCGACAACGCCGTCGACATCGGCGAGCGCATCCAATACATGCTGACCGGCACGTTCGACTCGGTCGAGCACACCGCCGATACCCCAGCGGTCTAGGAGGTCCTGCGATGAGCGCGATCGCGGAGCGGTACCGCAAGGTGCTCCGCGAGGTCGCCGACGCGGCCGACGTGGCCGGGCGCGATCCCGCTGAAGTGACCTTGGTCGCCGTGACGAAGACGGTCGGCGTGTCGGAGGTCCGTCAGGCCATCGCAGCGGGCATGCACGACTTCGGTGAGAATCGCGCTCCCGAGTTCACCGGCAAGCAGGGGCTGTTCCCGAACGAGCGCTGGCACTTCATCGGCACCCTGCAGACGAACAAGGTCAAGCAGGTCGCAGGTCACGCCGAGTTGATCCACAGCGTCGATTCCTTGGGGTTGCTGCACGCCATCGACCGCCGGGCCCACGAGGCGGGACTCGTGCAGCCGGTCCTGCTCCAGGTGAACGTCTCGGGTGAGCTGTCCAAGCATGGGATGACGTTCGAAGAGGCCGAGGACGCCGCCCGCGCGGCGGCCGGCCTGCCCGGCGTGCTGGTCCGTGGCCTGATGACGATGGCGCCGCTCGGCCGCCCCGAGTCGGCCCGCTGGGTGTTCCGGGAGTGCGCCGACTGGATGGGGCGCCTCGCCTCGATACACTGCGATGCGGTGGAACTCACCGAACTCAGCATGGGGATGTCGAACGATTTCGCCGTCGCCATCGAAGAAGGCGCTACAATCGTTCGGGTAGGTCGGGCCCTGTTCGGCCGGTAGGCGCGCGCATTCGCGCGCGGTGGAGACGTCCAAGGAGACCGTGCGATGGGCTTCATGCACCGCGTCAAAGTCATGCTCGGTCTTGCTGACGAGTTCGACGACGAGTACGAAGACGACTACGGCCCCGCCGAGGAGTATGACGACGAAGAGGAGGCGCCCTCGCGCCCGTACGCGTCGCCCTACGGCACCGAGTCGAACTCGGTGCGGAGGATCAACCGGGAGCCCGATCTCATGCGCGCTCGCGACGCGGCCCCACTTCGTGCCGTGTCGTCGATGAGTGAGAGCGCCGCTTCCAACTCGGGTCCACAGGTCAAGATCCACACCATCGAGCCGAGGGCGTTCTCCGAGGCCCAGGGGATCGCTGACAAGTTCAAAGCGGGCCAGCCCGTGATCATGAATCTCACGGCGACCGAGCCCGAACTGTCCAGGCGCCTGCTCGACTTCGCGTCGGGGCTCACCTATGCGCTCGACGGAGGACTCCAGAAGGTGTCGGACCGCGTGTTCATGCTCACCCCGCACAACGTGGACGTGTCGACCGCGGGCCAGGTGCGCGCTCGCGGCGCAGCCGGGCTCTTCGGCGGGTAGGCGACGCGCGGTGACCGGCGTGACCAGACTCGCGATCGTCGGTGGCGGGCGGATGGGTGAGGCGATCGCCGCCGGCCTGATCCGGGCCGGCGGGCTCGCTCCATCGCAGATCGTGATCGCCGAACCAGACCCGGTCAGGCGGGATCGGCTCAGCGCCGAGCACGGCGTGGCCACGGTCGCCAACGGGACGGACGCGCTTTCGGGGGCGGATGTTGCGATCCTTGCCGTCAAGCCCCAGGTCATCGACTCCGTTCTGGCGCAGCTCGCCGCCTCGACCGGGACGGCGCTCGTAGTGAGCATCGCCGGTGGCGTCACGTGCGCCCGGCTGGAGTCGCACCTTCCCGCAGGCACGCGCGTCATACGGGTCATGCCGAACACGCCCGCGCTCGTCGGCGCGGGGATGAGCATCGTCAGCGGCGGGACCGAGGCCGGTCCCGATGACCTTGCAGTCGTCGAAGGGCTCTTCGGGGCGCTCGGGGACGTGGTGGTGTTGCCGGAGAACCTCCAGGATGCTTGTACGGCGATCTCGGGCTGTGGTCCGGCGTACATGGCGCTCTTCATAGACGCTCTCGCGCGAGCGGGCGTGCGCGAAGGGCTCTCACGGGAACTCGCGGAGCGGTTGGCCCTGCAGACGATGCGCGGGACCGTCGAGCTCATCGAGGCCACAGGGCAGCATCCCGGACAGGTCATCGACGCCGTCTCGAGCCCTGGAGGGTCCACGATAGCGGCGGTCACCGAGCTCGAGTCCAGGGGAGTGCGCGGTGCCATCGCGGCGGCCGTGCGCGCCGCGGTGACCCGTTCCCGGGAACTCGGCCGCTAGGCGATGGCGAGCATCTGGTTCTACGTAGGGCGTCTTGTCACCGTGTACTCCTGGGCGATCCTCGTCTACATAGTGCTGAGCTGGTTCGCTTCGGGCGCGACCGGCGCGCTGCGAGGCGTCTATCGCGGCCTCGCGGCGATCTGCGAGCCCTTCCTCTCGTTGTTCCGGCGTCTCTTGCCGCCTGTGATGGTCGGCTCGGCGGGCCTCGATCTGTCGCCCATAATCGCGTTGTTCCTGTTGCAGCTCCTAGGCAATGTGGTGAGCCGCCTGTAGCCGTTGCGCGGTCTGCTATCGTGCGTATCGAATGGACGGGGAGTCCTCGCGCACGGCTTGGAAAGGAACGACAGGTCATGAAGCTCACGCCTCTCGATATCCACCACAAGGAGTTCCGCAACGCGCTTCGGGGCTACAGCCCCGAGGAGGTCGACGACTTTCTGGACGAGGTGGCCGACGAGTTCGAGCGGCTCTTCAAGGAGAACATCGACCTGAACGAGAAGTTGGATGCCGCGTCCGCCCGCGTTCGCGAGTATGGTGCGCTCGAGCACACGCTGCAGGCCACGCTCGTCTCCGCTCAGACGTCCGCAGAGGACATCAAGTCCCGCGCCGCCGCAGAGGCGGACCGCATGGTCCGCGAGGCCGAGGCCAAGGCGGCCGAGATCATCGGCACCGCACTCAACGACAAGCAACACTCGCAGGCTGAGACGGCCCGTCTCCAGAAGGCCGAGAACGAGTTCCGCGCATCGTTCAAGCGGATGCTCGAGGGCTACCTGAAGGACGTCGCCGACGTCGTCACACCCGCGCCCGTCGTGCCGGCGCCGGTCGTCGCGCCCGAGCCCGTGGAGCCGGTGGCCACCGCGGTCGAGCCCGAGCCTGAGCCCGAGCCTGAACCGGTCGCCTCCGAGGACACCGGTGCGGTCATGTCGCTCACGCTCGGCGAGGTGGGCGAGTCGACCCCTTCCTTCGAGGACGAGATGCCTTCATTGGAGGTCCCGGAGGAGTTCGCGCTTCCGACGCGGGGTCCCGTGGGCGAGCTCGACGACCTCGACATCGAGGAGATCGACTAGGCGCCACCTGTGAGCGCGCGCATCACCGTACGCGCCACCCCCCGTTCCGGCCGCGACTCGATCGAGGCCGGAACGGGGGGTGTCTTCTTGGTCCGGGTGACCGCGCCGCCCGACGAGGGAAGAGCCAACGCCGCGGTGTGCAAGGTGTTCGCTGAAGCCCTCGGAGTGCCGAAGAGCGCGGTCACGGTCGTCCGGGGGCACAGCGCCCGGGTCAAGACCCTGGAGATCGCCGGCATGACCGACGACGAGGCCGCACAGCGCTTGCCGCGTTGACCCTCCCGTGCACGAGAGCTACCCTAGTGACCCATCGTGCGGCTTGCCCGCGCGCCATATGCGAGAACGGCTACGACGAGGACGAGTAGGGGCGTACAAGCCCGTCCGAACAGCGAGCGGGGCAGGTACGGTGGAAGCCCGCGGCGGGAACGCCTTCCGAAGATCACCTCACGAGCCCCGGACCGATACGGCGCAGCGCGCGCCGGGTAGGCTCCGGCGGGGCCCGCACCCCGTTACTCGATGCGGCCGAGTGGCGCGCACGCGACCGATGGGCGGTCGGCGAGGCGCAAGCTGGGTGGTACCGCGGAGTGCTCCGATCCTGAACTCGAGGCGCGCTTCGTCCCGGCGACCGGACGAGGCGCGCCTTTCGCGTGCCTTGGGATGACCGTGGCACGCCCTGACACGAGGAGCCGACGAGCATGGCGGACAAACCCGACTATAAGCAGACGATGAACCTTCCGGTCACCGACTTCCCGATGCGCGCCAACTTGAGCGTGCGCGAGCCGGGCTTCGTCGAACGCTGGGACGAGATGGACATCTACCGTCGCTCGCTCGAGGCGAACCTCGGCAACCCGGTCTTCATCCTCCATGACGGGCCGCCGTACGCCAACGGCCACATCCATATGGGGACCGCGTTCAACAAGGTCTTCAAGGACCTCATCGTGAAGTACAAGACGATGCGTGGGTACTTCTCGCCGTACGTCCCGGGCTGGGACTGCCATGGCCAGCCGATCGAGCATCAGGTCGAGAAGAACCTGGGGCCGGTCAAGATGAAGGAGATGCCGCGGGCCGAGGTGCGCGCGCTGTGCCGGGACTACGCGCTCTCGTTCGTGAAGACCCAGAGCGACGAGTTCCGGCGCCTCGGGGTACGCGGCGACTTCGCGGACCCGTACCTGACGCTCAACCACTCCTACGAGGCGGGGAACGTCCGCATCTTCAAGAAGATGTACGAGCAGGGGCTGATCTACAAGGGAGCGAAGCCGATCCACTGGTGCGTTCGCTGCAAGACGGCTCTGGCTGAGGCTGAGATCGAGTACGGCGATGAGATCTCGGACAGCATCTATGTGAAGTTCGAGTTCACGTCGAGGCCTGAGGGTTGGGCGGAGCGTCCCGAGCCGGTCTCCGTGCTCATCTGGACCACGACACCCTGGACGTTGCCGGCCAACGTCGCCGTCACGCTCGCCGAAGGCGCCGACTATGTGGGCGTGCGTGTCGGCGGCGACATCCTGGTCATGGCGGCCGCGCTCGTCGAGTCGGTGGCGAAGGCGGCCGGCTGGGACGAGTACGAGGTCCTGCCGCGCAAGGTCAAGGGCGCCGCGCTGTCCGGCCTGAGGTACCGCCATCCGATCCTGGACGGTGTGGAGGGCGTCATCATCACCGGCGACCACGTTGAGCTCACGACCGGGAGCGGCGCAGTGCACACCGCACCCGGCCACGGCGAGGACGACTACCTGGTGGGCCGCAAGTTCGGGCTGCCGATGCCCATGCCGGTCGACGACGACGGAAGGTTCGACACCGGCGGAGGCCCGTTCGTGGGCCTGAACGTGAACGAGGCGAATCCGGTCATCATCGACTGGCTTCGTGACCGCGGATCGCTGGTGGCCGCGGGCAAGATCTCGCACAGCTACCCGCACTGCTGGCGGTGCAAGCAGCCGGTCATCTTCCGCGCCACCGTGCAGTGGTTCGTCTCGATGGACCGCGCGAACGAGGGCGTCCGTCCTCTGCGCGACGCTGCGATGGAAGCGATCGGCGAGGTCGAGTGGATCCCCGGCTGGTCGGTGAACCGGATGGCCTCGATGGTGGCCGACCGCCCCGACTGGTGCATCTCGCGGCAGCGCGCGTGGGGGGTCCCGATCCCCGTGTTCACCTGTGCGAAGTGCGGGGAGATCGTGGCGACCCCGGAGACGTTCGACGCGGTCATAGCGCTGTTCGAGAGCGAGGGCGCGGACGCCTGGTTCACGAAGGCTCCCGCAGAGTACCTGCCAGCGGGCACTTCGTGCGCGCGCTGTGGCGGGACCGAGCTGAAGCCCGAGGACGACATCCTCGACGTCTGGTTCGAGTCGGGCGTCTCCCACACGAGCGTGCTCGAAGCGCGCCCCGAGCTGCGGCGCCCTGCCGATCTCTACCTCGAGGGCTCGGACCAGCACCGCGGATGGTTCCAGTCGTCGCTGCTCACGAGCGTGGGCGCGTACGGCGAACCGCCCTTCCGATCGGTGCTCACGCACGGGTTCATCGTCGATGGTGACGGCCGCAAGATGTCGAAGTCGCTCGGCAATACCGTGAGCCCCATCGACGTGGTCGGGAAGTACGGCGCCGACATCATCCGCTTGTGGGCGGCCAGCGCCGATTACGGACAGGACATCTCGGTCTCGGACGAGATCCTCGAGCGCACCAGCGAGGCCTACCGCAGGATCCGCAACACGTTCCGGTTCCTGCTCTCCAACCTGTACGACTACGACCCGGCGGACGCCGTTCCGTTCGAGGACCTCGTTGAGCTCGACCAGTACGCGATGGTCCGCCTCGCCGATCTCGTGCGCGACGTCACCACCGCATACGACGAGTGGCGGTTCCATGCGGTCTATCGCCACGTCTACGAGTACTGCGGCGCTGACTTGTCGTCGTTCTACCTCGACGTGCTCAAGGATCGGCTGTACGCCGAAGCGGCCAGGTCTCCCGAACGTCGCAGCGCACAGACGGTGCTGGCGGCGATCGCGGCTGCGATGGTAAGGATCGTCGCGCCGATTCTGACCTTCACGTCGGAGGAGGTCTGGTTCGCCCTGCCGGAAGCACTGCGTGACGGCGTCCCGTCCGTGCAGCTCGCGGGTTGGCCGTCGATAACGACCGACCCCATCGCAGCGGACCTGCGCTCGGCTTACGGAACGGTCCTCGAGGTGCGCGAGGTGGTGACAAAGGCCCTCGAAGACGCTCGCAACGCGGGCGTGATCGGCAAGAGCCAGGAGGCGTCCGTCGCCATCACAGCGTCCCCGGAGGTGATCGAGTCGCTGCAGGCCCGTCCTGACTTGGCCGACCTGTTCATCGTGGGCGAAGTCTCACTGTCGAGCGAAGCGGGCGGCACGCAGGTCAGCATCTCTCGCGCGGCGGGCGAGAAGTGCCCCCGCTGCTGGAACATCAGAACCGACATCGGCTCCAACGCGGCCCATCCCGAGGTCTGTGCGCGGTGCGCGAAGGTGCTCGAGCGCTGAGGGAGCCTTCCGCTCGGTGGTATCATCAGCACGTAGCCGCGACCCCCGCAAGCTGCGGGGGTCGCTGACATGCACCGTCTGAACGGCACCCCTGTGACGCGTGGACCCGCTGGAGCACGGAGGACGACCATCATGGACGCGTCAGCACTCAGTGAGATCACCGCCGCGCTGCTTGCCGAGCGCGCGCGGCTGGCGCACGAGATCACCGACCTCGAGCGTGAGAGCTCAGTGACGCAGTCGGAGACCTCCGGCGAGAACGCCTACCGCGACCACATGGCCGATCAGGGGACTGCCACGTTCGGCAAGGAGCTCGACATGACGCTCGAGGGCAACGCCCACGAGCTGTACGAGGACGTACTCTCGGCGCTCGCGCGCATCGATGCCGGTACGTTCGGGACCTGCGTCCGCTGCGGCGCCGACATACAGGTCGACAGACTGCGCGCGATGCCCGCGGCAGAACTCTGCATCTCGTGCAAAGAGTGGGAGGAATCCCGCTAGTGCGACGTGGTCCCGCCGTCACCGCGGCGATTGCAGCCGTGGTCGTGGCGGTCGATCAGGCCGCCAAGTTCGCCGTTCGCAACACTCTGCCTACGCCGGGGTCGTCGGTCCCCGTCCTGGGTGACTTGGTCAGACTCACCTTCACGCGGAACGAGGGCGCTGCCTACGGCCTGCTTTCCGGGGGGCGCATCTGGTTCATCCTCGTCTCGGTCGTGGCCGTCTGCGTCATCGCCGGCTACCTGATCCGAAGGCGGCCGCAGAAGCTGTGGCTCATCGTCGCGCTCGGCCTCGTCGCGGGTGGCGCCATCGGGAACCTGATCGACCGCGCCTGGTTCGGATGGGTGACCGACTTCATACAGGTCCCGTTCGACTTCCCCGTCTTCAACGTGGCCGACTCGTCGGTCGTCGTCGGCGTCGCCATGCTCGTGTGGTGGCTCCTCTTCGGGCCAGCGCCCGTGGTCACCCCCACTCCGTCGATCGCAGCGGAAGGGTCGTCGTCCGATGGCCCCGCCGAGGAGGCCTAGATGGCGCGACCGACCGATGGCACGGTCAGCCACACCGTGCGCGCCGACGAGGCGGGCGCGCGTGTCGACGTGCTGATCGCGGAGACCGGCCTGCTCCCGAGCCGGGCGTTCGCTCAGAAGCTGATCGAGCGCAACTGCGTCCGCGTCAACGGCCAGACCGTCACCAAGCGCTACAAGCCGTGCAGCGGCGATCGCATACTGATCGAGATCCCGCCCTCGGAGTCGTCCGATCTCATCGCCGAGGACGTCCATCTCGACATCCGCTTCGAGGACGAGTCGCTGATCGTGCTGTCCAAGGCCGCGGGGATGGTCGTGCACCCCGCGCACGGGCACTGGTCTGGGACGCTGGTGCACGCCCTGCTCGGGTACTCGGACGACCTCGGCACCCTGGCAGGGGAGGAGCGCCCCGGCATCGTACACCGGCTGGACAAGGACACGTCCGGGCTGATGATCGTCGCGAAGAAGGATGACGTGCAGCGCGCGCTCCAGTCGATGATCAAGCAGCGGCTGGTCGAGCGGCGCTACATCGCACTCGTCCACGGCAGGATCGTGCCCGATACCGGGCTCATCGACGCCCCGATCGGACGGCATCCGAAGGAACCGAAGAAGATGTGGGTGAGCGATGCCGCGCACGCGCGGCAGGCGGTCACATCGTTCTCGACGCTCGAGCGCTTCGAAGCCGGAGGCCTCGATGACGGCTACACGCTCGTCGAGTGCAAGCTGCAGACCGGCCGGACGCATCAGATCCGCGTCCACATGGCCTATATCCAGCATCCGGTGGTGGGCGACCCGCTCTATGGACGCCGCAAGCTCAAGGACGACCTGGGGCTCGAGCGCCAGTTCCTCCACAGCTGGACGATCGCCTTCGACCACCCGCTGACGAACGAGCGCGTGGAGGTCACAGAGCCGCTGCCGGCCGACCTGGCCAAGGCGCTGGCCTCCATCTCCGATCGGAGCGACGGGAAGACGCCGCGCGGCGTCGAGGTCGACGCGCTCCTCGCGGCTGCAGAGCCGCCGGTCTCGGAGTAGCCCGTCCGGCCGCTGGTCGGAGTCCGGGCCTGACCGCGACGAGCGCCGCCGCCCGTGGTGTCTCCGTGGATTTATGCTCCCCACCACGGCAAACGGCACGCGGGAAGCGGTATCCTCGAGACAGCCCAGCGGCGCTCGCGTGGTCGACGGGTGGCAGGGCGTAGACGCGCCACTGAGCGGAAGGGACCGCATGGAGACCACCAAGCGCGTTCTCGTGGTCGAAGACGAGAAGGCGATCCTCGACGCCGTGACGGCGTACCTCGAGCGCGACGGCTACTGGGTGACGCCTGTGGCCGACGGCGCCGCCGCACTCGAGCAGGCCGGCCGCAAGGCGTTCGACCTCATCGTGCTGGACCTGAACCTCCCGAAGGTCTCGGGAGAAGAGGTCTGCAGGCGCGTGCGTGACGTGTCCGACGTCCCGATCATCATGCTGACGGCCAAGGGGGCCGAAGAGGAGCGCATCAAGGGCCTCGAGATCGGCGCCGACGACTACCTGGTCAAGCCGTTCTCGCCACGCGAGCTCACCGCGCGCGTCCGCGCGCTCCTGCGCCGCGCGCACGCTGAGTCGGACCCACAGAGGGACCGCATGGACTTCGGCGACCTCGCGATCGACCTGCGCGCCCATCGTGTCTTCCTTGACGGCGCCGAGGTCGACCTGACGGCGAGCGAGTACAAGCTGCTCATCACGCTGGCCCGCTATCCGGGCAGGGTCTACCCGCGCATGGAGCTCGTCGAGAAGGTGCTGGGCTACGACTTCGAGGGGTACGAGCGCGCGATCGACTCCCACGTGAAGAACCTCCGCGCGAAGTTGGACGACGATCCGCGCGAGCCCCGGTTCATCCACACCGTCACCGGCGTCGGCTACCGCTTCGAGGCCGAACGCACCGATCTGGAAGGCGCCGCCTCGTGAGGCGGATCGGCCTCCGCACACAGCTCGGCCTGGCCTTCGCGGCTGTCTCCGCGTTCACGGCGCTCCTCGTGGCGCTCGTACTGGTCTTCACCTGGCAGGGGCAGTTCAACGACTACGTGCAGTCCCGCGTGCAGTCCTCCGCTACCGACTTCGCTCAGATCGCGGGGCAGTCGTTCGTCAATTTCGGGAGAAGATGGGAGACCGACGGGCTGCAGACGCTCGCGCGCACCGCCCGCTTGTATGACCTCCGCGCGCAGGTGCTCGACGTGCGCGGGGCGGTCCTGGTGGACAGTGCGTGGCTGGGCGAAGGCGTCGGCCTGCCAGGGATGCCCGGCGGACCGGCCGCTGACGCAACGGACACCGCCGAGCCGATGAAGCCGCCGGTCGTCAGCGCGAAGGTGGTCGTCTCCGGCGTACAGGTCGGGTCGGTGGTCGTCTCCTCGCTCTCACCGGGCTCCCTGCTGACCGATTCGGACATACAGTTCCGTACCTCCTCGACCACGGGCCTCGGTGTCGCGGCGGTGCTGGCGCTCGTGCTCGCTACCGGCGCGGGGCTCCTATACTCACGAGTCTTCGCCAGGCCCATCAATCGCGTGACGAAGACCGCCGACGCGCTTCGCGCCGGCGACCTGGACGCGCGGACCGGCATGGGGGGCGACGACGCGATCGGCATGCTCGGCAGCACACTGGACGAGATGGCGAAGTCGATCCAGGCAGAGCGGGAGTTCGAGCGCAGGCTGACGGCCGATGTGGCGCACGAGCTGCGGACTCCGCTGCAGGCGATCCAGGCAACGGTGGAGGCGATGCAGGACGGCGTTCTGCCGGCGGACGCCGAGCACCTGAGCGTCGTCCGCAACGAGACGGTCCGGTTGGGGCGTCTCGCCGACTCGATCCTCGAGCTGTCGCGCCTGGAGAACCGCAGCGTGCGGATCCGCCGCGCGCCGGTGGACCCGGCGGTGCCTCTGATGCGCGCAGTGGATGCGCACCGCGCGCTGCTCGAATCACTCGAGCTGACCGTCATCACGGCGATAGACGAGGGTGGCGTGGTCTCCGCTGACGTCGACCTGCTCACGCAGGCGTTCGGCAACCTGCTCGGCAACGCCGCCCGGTACACGCCCGAGGGCGGTACCGTCACCGTGAGCCTGCACTACGACGCGCGCCAGGCGGTCGTCACGGTCGCCGACACCGGCATAGGGATCCCGCAGGACCAGCGCGACAGGATCTTCACGCGCTTCTACCGGTCCGACGCTGCACGCGAACGTTCGCGCCATGGCTTCGGCATCGGGTTGGCCGTCGTGAAGGAGATCGTCGACCAGCAGGGTGGCACCGTGGGCTTCCGGTCGAACGAACCCGGGCCGGGAACCACCTTCGAGGTGCGTCTTCCCGCGGTGCGCCGAGCGGCTAGTCGGAGATAGTCACAGGTATCGTGACCTCGTCGATCTCGGCGCCGTTCTTGGCCGAGTTAGCGAACACCCTCAGCTCGCCGACGCCCGGTGTCGCGGTGCCCCACGCGAGCTTCAGCGACCACGTGCCGCGCGTGCCGGTGCCGCTGCTCGCGTGCACGGTCTTGTTGACTAGAAGCTTCCCCGCGACGTCGCGCAACTGCAGGTGGAACACGGCTTCGAAGACGTCGGCCGTTCCGCGTGCGACCGTCCCCCTCTTGACCGTAGCCATCCACGCGGGGTTGTCGACGAAGATCGGGGGGATCGCGTAGTCGGCCCCTGCGCGCGTCTGCGGACGGTCGAGCATCACTCCCTCGCCGGTGAATACCTTGACGGTCTTGCCGCCGATCAAGAACCGGACCTTCTTCACGGTCGGGAACTGGGTCGCGGTGTAGACGACCTGGTCGAGGCGTATGAACACTGCGGCAGCGCCGCCGTCGGTCGCGTACTTCGAGCTGAGGTCGATGATCGCGGTCGTGCGGGACATCTTGACGCTGCGAAGGACGGTACCGTCCGGGATGGCTGTGTTGAAGCCGGCCGCAGACTCGGACGCGCTCGGCCCCTTCAGCAGTTCCAACAAGGCGCCCTTCAGCGTCGCCTTCGTGCCCGCAGGGAGTTCACGGAGGAACGGCTGCAGCCTATCGGCGCCGAGCGCGAAGTACACCTTGACTACCACTGCGGTGGCGGGCGGGACGGTCGGTGTGGTCGGCACGGTTGTGCCGCTCGTCGGCACCGACGGTGTGGAGGGGCCTGAGGTGGGAGGTCCGCTCGGGGTCTGCAGCGGTGGCGTCGTGCACCCCGCTGCGAACAGTGCCATCAGGACCAGTGCGACGATCAGTAGGCGCTTCATGTCCGCCACCCCCGGAGTAGGACGCTCTTCTCATGCCTGTCGGTTCAGATGATCCGTCCCTTTGTCATCCGTCGTTCCTTCAGGTACTCTCTTACCCGACCTTTAATCCGGTCCCGTGAGGCCGGCAAGGGCAGGACACAAGAACGCGGCCGATCCGTAACAAAGCCGCGGGAGCATACCAACCGTGTCTCGACGCCTTCTGCCACCTCGCAGGAGGCGTGTTTCGTGTTTCGGGCGGCATGCGCGCCCACGACGAGAGGCGGTGGGGCAGGACGATGAGCACTTCAGCCAAAGCGGTCGTGCTGGACGGCGTCGCGATCGATCGCGCGCTCACGCGGATCGCGCACGAGCTGCTCGAGGGGAACAAGGGGGCGGAGAACCTCGCGATAGCCGGCATCGTGACGCGGGGAGCCGTGCTCGCGACGCGCCTGGCGGAGCGGATCCGTGAGATCGAGGGCACGGAGGTCCCAGTCGGCACCCTCGACATCTCGTTCTACCGCGACGACGTGGCGACGCGGCTCAACCCCGAAGTACACCGTACCGACCTGCCGTTCGACCCCGACGGCAAGTGCGTCGTGCTGGTGGACGACGTGCTGTTCACCGGGCGGACGATCCGCGCGGCGATGGATGCGCTGATGGACTATGGCCGTCCCGCGTGCGTACGGCTCGCGGTGCTGGTCGATCGCGGGCATCGCGAGCTCCCGATCCGCGCGGACTACGTGGGCAAGAACGTGCCCACGTCGAGCCGCGAGCGGGTGATGGTGCGCCTCGCCGAGACCGACGGTGAGGACACCGTCGTCATCCTCGGTGAAGAAGGGGAGGAGTGAGCGCCGTGCTCTCATCCAAGCACATCCTCGGGATGGACGACCTGACCGCCGACGACATCGCGCGGGTGCTCGAGACCGCGGAGTCGTTCGCGGAGGTCAACACCCGGCGCATCAAGAAGCTGCCGACCCTGCGCGGGCTCACGGTCGTCAACCTGTTCCTGGAGCCCTCCACGAGGACGCGGACCAGCTTCGAGATCGCCGCGAAGCGGCTCTCGGCCGACGGCATCAACTTCACGGCCTCCGCTTCCGCGACGGTCAAGGGCGAGAGCCTGCGCGACACCGCGGCGACGCTCTCCGCCATGAACTGCGACCTGGTCGTGATCCGGCACAAGTACGCCGGCGCGCCAAGGATCCTCTCCGAGATGATGGACTGCTCGATCGTGAACGGCGGCGACGGGATGCACGAGCACCCCACGCAGGCGCTGCTCGACCTGTACACGATGAAGGGCGCGTTCGGGCACCTCGAAGGGCTGCGCGTCGGCATAGTCGGCGACATCGCGCACTCCCGGGTCGCGGGGTCGCTGATCCCCGCGCTACGGAAGGTCGGGGCGACACCGGTGGTGATCGCACCCCCGACCCTGCTGCCGTCGCGGCCCGATGTGCTCGGGGCGGAGGTCTCCTGGGACCTTGATGAGCAGCTTCCGACTCTGGACGTCGCCTACATGCTACGCATCCAGATGGAGCGGGCGGATGGCATGCCGTTCCCGAGCGTGAGGGAATACGCGCGCTTCTACGGCATGAACGCGTGCCGTCTCGCGGCGATGAAGCCCGAGGCGATCGTGATGCATCCGGGCCCGATGAACCGGGGCGTGGAGATCTCGGCGGACGTCGCGGACGGCGACCGCTCGCTCGTGCTCACCCAGGTCGAATCCGGAGTGGCTGTCCGGATGGCGGTCATGTACCTGCTGCTTGGAGGTGGGGACAGTGGCGTTGCTGCTTAGAGGCGGGCGGGTCGTCGACCCGCAGGTCGGGCTCGATAGCGTCTGTGACGTGCTCATCCGTGACGGCGTGATCGTCGAGGTCGGCGTCGGCCTGACCATGGCGAAGGGTGAGGAGGTCGACTGTTCGGGAATGGTGGTGCTGCCCGGGCTCGTCGATGTCCACACGCACCTTCGTGAACCGGGACGCGAGGACGAAGAGACCGTCGTCAGCGGCACGCGGGCGGCGGCGGCAGGCGGGTTCACCGCCGTGTGTGCCATGCCTAACACCGAGCCGGTCGCTGACGAAGGCGCCGCGGTGAGGTTCCTGATCGAGAAGGCCGAGACGGAGGGCGCGGTGCGCGTCTACCCGATCGGTGCGATCACCGCCAAGCAGGAGGGCCGCGCGCTGGCCGAGATCGGCGACATGGCGGGCGAGGGCGCGGTCGCGTTCTCGGATGACGGACACGGCGTCGCCGACGCGGGCATGATGCGCCTGGCCATGGACTACATCAAGCGGTTCGACCTGCCGGTGGTCAGCCACTGCGAGGACGTGACGCTGGCCGGGCGTGGAGTGGTGAACGAGGGTGTCGTCTCCACCCGGCTCGGACTCCCGGGCTGGCCTGCAGCCGCCGAGGAGGTCCAGGTAGCGCGCGACATCCGGCTCGCCGAGCTGACCGGTTGTCGCTTGCATCTGGCGCACCTCTCCACCGCGGGCAGTGTCGCGCTCGTCCGCGACGCGAAGGCGCGCGGGCTCGCGGTGACGTGCGAGGTGACTCCGCACCATCTCTTCCTGACCGAGGACGACATCAGCGATCTGTACGACACGAACATGAAGATGAACCCGCCGCTGCGCACCGCCGAGGACGCCGCGGCGCTGCTGGCCGGGCTTCTGGACGGCACCGTCGACTGCATCGCCACCGATCACGCCCCGCATGCGGCCCACGAGAAGGCGCTCGAGTTCGAGCTCGCCCCGTTCGGCACGACCGGGCTCGAGACCGCCCTCGCGTTGGTCGCCACGCGCATCGTGGCCGCCGGGGCCGCGGACTGGTCCCAAGTCGCCGACTGGATGGCGCACGGCCCCCGTGCGGTTCTCGGGCTTCCCGAGGTACGCATCGAGGCGGCCGGGGTCGCGGACCTCACGATCGTCGATCCGGCCAAGGAATGGGTGGTGGCCTCCGACGGGTTCGTGTCGAAGAGTCGCAACTCGGCGTTCCTTGGGGCGAAGCTCGCGGGACGCGCGCGAGATGTGCTGATCGGCGGGTATTTCGCGCTCCAAGACGGTAAGGTGGTCGTGTGACGGCAACGCGCGCCGGCGCACGCGTGGGCGCGCTCGAGGAGGAGCCGGTGGGGACACGGGCACGGGCGTTACTGGCCCTTGAAGACGGGACCGTCTTCGAAGGTTGGTCGTGCGGCGCGGAAGGCGAGGCGTTCGGCGAGGCGGTCTTCAACACCTCTCTCACCGGATACCAGGAGGTGCTGACCGACCCGAGCTACGCAGGCCAGATCGTCACCATGACGATGCCCCACATCGGCAACTACGGCGTCAACGGCGCCGACATGGAGTCGCGGGGATCGTTCGCCAGCGGCTTCGTCGTGCGGAGCATGAGCCGGATCACGTCGTCATGGCGCTCCGAGATGTCGGTCTCGGAGTTCCTGCGCAAGCAGGGAGTGGTGGCGATCGAAGGCGTCGACACGCGCCGCCTCACCCGGCACGTCCGTGAGCAGGGCGCGATGCGCGCCGTGATCTCCACGCAGGACCTCGACGTCGCGTCTCTCGTAGGAAAGGCGCAGGCGTCGCTGGGGCTCGTAGGGCGCGACCTGGTGCGCGAGGTGGCGGTCACGACGGCGTTCGAGTGGGGGAGCGAGGACCCGACCGGGTGCATGCCGCTGGATACGGGCGTGTTGCCGGTCAAGCCCGCGTACCGCGTGGTCGCCTTCGACTCCGGGATCAAGTTCAACATCCTGCGGCGGCTGGCGGAAGCAGGCTGCTCGGTGCTCGTCGTACCGCCCACCACGACGGCTTCGCAGGTCCTCGAGCTCGGCTGCGACGGCGTGTTCCTGGCGAACGGTCCGGGCGACCCGGCCGCAGTCGACTACCTGTATGGCACCGTCCGCGACCTGCTCGGTGTCCTTCCGACCTTCGGGATCTGCCTCGGCCACCAGATGCTGTCACTGGCTCTCGGTGGGCGGACGTTCAAACTCCGCTACGGCCATCGCGGCGGCAACCAGCCGGTGATGAACCTGCTCACGGGCCAGGTGGAGATCACCAGCCAGAACCACGGTTTCTGCGTCGACTTCGCGTCGGTCGGGCCGCTGGACGTCGAGGCGTCCGGTGGCCTCGCGCTGGACCCGGCGGACCTCGGCGCATGGGTGCGCGCCGGCGTCGCGCCGGTGGTGACGAGCGCCGGGCACGGTCGCGTCCAGCTGACGCACATCAACCTCAACGACATGACCGTGGAGGGCGTGCGCTGTCTGGACCGCCATGCGTTCTCGGTGCAGTACCACCCGGAGGGCGCACCCGGCCCTCACGACTCGAGATACCTGTTCGGCGCTTTCACCGCGCTCATGGACGGGCGCGACGACTACCTGTCGGTGTCGGACCCGCGGTTCGCGGGAGCTCGTGGACGTGACGAGGAGGGGGAGTAGCAGGCATGTTGAGCACCGTGCTGGTTCCGACCGATCTCAGTGCCTCTCAGGAAGGCGTGATGCGCTTCGTCTCGGGCCTTCCGGCGATCGGGGTGCGCCGCGTGGTCTGCTGCCACGTCGTCGACCCCACAGGGCTGGAGGGACCGGTCATCGTCAAGAAGGTGGACACCGCCCGGGCGACCCTGCAGCGCGTCGCCGCCCCTCTCCGCGAGGCGGGCCTCGAAGTCGACCTGCGGGTGGCGACCGGTGACCCGCATCGGGAGTTGTTGATGATCGCCTCCGAGGAGCACGTCGAGGCGATCGTCGCCGGTTCGAGCGGGAAGGGACCGGCCGACCGGATGTTCGTGGGCTCGGTCTCGGAGCGACTTGCCCGCGACGCTGGGATCCCGTCGTTGACGTTGCGCTTCGACATGCTCCGAGCCGCGGAGGACCCGGCGGACCTGGCCCGTCGTTTCGCGCGGATGCTGCTCGTGCCGACCGACTTCTCGGCCACCGCGGCGAGGGCTCTCAACGTCGCGCTGTCGTTCCCGAAGCACGCGGTGGGAGCGATGCGGATCCTGAACGTGATCCGCGGACCGGGAGAGCCCGAGGACGATACCGACGTGCAGCTGCGCAAGTTGGCTGAGATCGCAAAGGAGCGCGGCGTTCACGCGACGCCGGTCGTGGGGCACGGCGCACCCGAGAGGGCGATCCTGGCGGAGATCGACACGTCGGGGATCACGGGCGTGGTCATCGGCACACGCGGTCGCTCCCCGCTGCAAGAGGCGCTACTGGGTTCCGTCTCGATGACACTGATCCGGCAGGCGTCCGTTCCCGTGCTGGTGGTCCCGTAGCGCGTCACTCGTGACTCGAAGGAGCCTTCTTGCCCCGTCGCACCGACATACACACCATCCTCGTCATCGGCTCCGGCCCGATCGTCATCGGGCAGGCGTGCGAGTTCGACTACTCCGGCGCGCAGGCGTGCAAGGTCCTGCGCGAGGACGGGTACCGGGTCGTGCTGGTCAACAGCAACCCCGCGACGATCATGACCGACCCGGAGTTCGCCGACCGCACCTACGTCGAGCCGGTCACGCCGGAGTTCGTGGCCAAAGTGATCGAAGCAGAGCGGCCCGACGCGCTGCTGCCGACCCTCGGGGGTCAGACCGGCCTCAACTGCGCGGTCGCGCTCGCTGAGAGCGGCGTGCTGGAGGAGTACGGCGTGGAGCTCATCGGGGCGAAGCTCGAGGTCATCAAGAAGGGCGAGGACCGTAAGCTGTTCGCACAGGCGATGGCTGCGATCGGCCTCGAGGTCCCGAAGGGCGACTACGCCTATAACGTCCTGGACGCGGAGCGCTTCGCCGGCACGAGCGGCTTCCCGCTGGTCATCCGGCCATCGTTCACGATGGGCGGTGCGGGCGGCGGCATCGTCTACAACGTCGACGAGCTGCGCGACCAGGTCGCGCACGGGATCGCCCTTTCGCCGATCGGCGAGGTTTTGGTCGAGGAGAGCGTGATCGGCTGGAAAGAGTACGAGATGGAGGTCATGCGCGACGTCAACGACAACGCCGTGATCGTCTGTTCCATCGAGAACATCGATGCCATGGGAGTGCACACCGGAGACTCGATCACCGTCGCGCCGGCCCAGACGCTCTCCGACCGCGAGTACCAGACGATGCGCGACGCATCGCTCGCCATCCTGCGCGAGATCGGTGTCGAGACCGGCGGCAGCAACGTGCAGTTCGCGGTCAACCCCGAGGACGGTCGCATGGTCGTCATCGAGATGAACCCGCGCGTGTCGCGGTCGAGCGCACTCGCCTCCAAGGCCACCGGTTTCCCGATCGCCAAGATCGCCGCGAAGCTGGCTGTGGGCTACACACTCGACGAGATCTCGAACGACATCACGAAGGTCACCCCCGCGTGCTTCGAGCCGTCGATCGACTACACGGTCGTCAAGGTCCCGAGATGGGCGTTCGAGAAGTTCAAGGGGACCGACACCACGCTCACGACGCGCATGAAGTCGGTGGGCGAGGCGATGGCTATCGGGCGCACGTTCGAGGAGGCGCTGGGCAAGGCGTTCCGGTCGCTCGAGAACGGGCGGTACGGGCTCGGGGCCGACGGCAAGGATTCCTTCGACGAGCTGAAGTTCGACCGCGGCCTGACCGTCCCGAACGAGAACCGGATGTACTACGTCGCAGACGCGCTCTGGCGTGGGCGCAGCATCGAAGAGGTCAGCGCCCTCACACGGATCGACCCGTGGTTCCTGGATAGAGTGAAGGCTATAGTCGAGGTCGAGGGTATGGTCCGCCGCGTCCCGCTGGCTGATATCGACGCGGGACTCATGCGCCTCGCCAAACAGCACGGCCTTTCCGACCCGCAGCTCGCGTACCTGACGAAGACGGACGAAGCGGCGGTGCGCGCGCGCAGGCTCGACCTCGGCGTGAAGGCGACCTTCAAGACGGTCGACACCTGCGCGGGGGAGTTCCTCGCGACCACGCCCTACTACTACAAGACCTACGAGGAAGAGGACGAGGTCGCGCCCGCGACCCGGCCGCGTGTGATGATCCTCGGGGCCGGGCCGAACCGCATCGGGCAGGGCATCGAGTTCGACTACTGCTGCGTGCACGCGTCGTACGCGCTGCACGACGCTGGTTTCGAGACGGTGATGGTCAACTGCAACCCCGAGACCGTCTCGACCGACTACGACACCTCCGACCGGCTGTACTTCGAGCCGCTGACGTTCGAGGACGTCATGGATGTGGTCGATGCGGAGAACCCGGTGGGCGTGCTCGTGACGTTCGGAGGCCAGACGCCGCTGAAGCTCGCGCAGCGCCTCGAGGACGCGGGGGTTCCCATCCTCGGGACGAAGCCCGAGGCGATCGACCTCGCCGAGGACCGCGAGCGCTTCGCCGAGGTGCTCGACCGGCTCCAGATCGCCTATCCGGCGGCGGGCATGGCCCGCAGCGCCGACGAGGCGGTCGAAGTGGCGTCGCGCATCGGCTACCCGTTGCTCGTGCGGCCCAGCTACGTGCTCGGCGGACGCGGCATGGTGATCGCGTACAACGAGGAGTACCTCCTGAAGCACGTGGCCGAGGCGGTCATCGTGAGCCCGGACCATCCGGTGCTGCTGGACCGGTTCCTCGAGGGTGCGATCGAGGTCGACGTCGACGCGGTATGCGACACGCGTGACGTGTACGTCGGCGGGGTCATGGAGCACATCGAGGAGGCCGGCATCCACTCCGGGGACTCGGCCTGCTGCATCCCGCCCTTCACTCTCTCCGAGTCGATCATCGCGGAGATCTGCGGGTACACGCGGCGCATCGCGCTCGAGATCGGCACGCACGGGCTCATCAACATCCAGTTCGCCGTGAAGGACGAGTGCGTCTACGTGCTCGAGGTGAACCCTCGCGCGTCGCGGACCGTGCCGTTCGTGAGCAAGGCCACCGGTGTCCCGCTGGCCAAGGTCGCCGCCCGGGTGATGGCCGGCGAGATGCTCGTCGACCTCGCGCTCCCGGCAGAGCTGCGCGAGACCGGCCGCTACTGCGTCAAGGAAGCGGTCATGCCGTTCGGGCGCTTCCCGGGCGCCGACTCGGTGCTCGGCCCGGAGATGAAGTCGACCGGCGAGGTCATGGGGTCCGCGAACGACTTCCCCGCGGCGTACGCGAAGAGCCAGCTGGCTATCGACTACTCGCTGCCCCGCACCGGTGCCGCCTTCATCTCGGTCTGCGACCGTGACAAGCGGGCGATCGTCGGCGTCGCGCGCCACATGCACTCGCTGGGATTCCGGATACTGTCGACGCGGGGAACCGGACGCGCCCTGCGCGCCGCGGGCATCCCGGTCACCGAGGTCCTGAAGGTGCATGAGGGGCGTCCGAACATCGTGGACGCGCTCACCAGCGGCGAGGTGCAGATCGTCATCAATACGCCGTTCGGCCGGGAGACCCGCAGCGACGGCTATCACATCCGCGCCGCGGCGATACGCCACGGCATCACGAACATCACGACGATCGAGGCAGCGCAGGCGGTGGTCCAGGCGATCGAAGCCATCAAGGAGGACCGGCTCGGCGTCAGCGCGTTGCAGGACGTGGAACAGTGGGCGCCGCCGGCGTTCAAGGGCGCGCGTCCCACGGACCGCGAAGGAGCGGGCGCGTGAGCTGCGCCGGATTCGACAGCGCGACGCATCCGCTCCTCGAGCGGGTAGAGGTCCTGCGCAACGAGCGCGTCGCGCAAGGTGTGGGGCTGCTCGTGCTGCGCTCGCCGCGGATCGCTGCGGGCGTGGAGCCCGGGCAGTTCGTACACCTGCGGGTTGCGACCGGCGCCGACTTCCTGCTGAGGAGGCCGTTCTCAGTCCACCGTGTCGCGGGAGATGCGATCGAGATCCTCTACCAGGTCCTCGGGCGCGGCACGCGCGAGCTCTCCTTGCGGAACCCCGCTGAAGTGATGGACGCGATCGGCCCGCTCGGCAACGGCTGGCGGGTGCCTGCGGGCGCTGCGCATGCACTGCTCGTGGCCGGCGGCCTCGGGGCCGCCCCGCTCGGCATGCTCGCGGAGCAGCTGGCGCAGCGCGGCGTCGCGGTGAGCGTCGCACAGGGCGCACCCTCCGCCGAGCGCCTGGTGGCGCGCGACCTGTTCGAGTCGGTCGCCCGCCGTGTGGAGGTCGCCACGGACGACGGTTCGGCAGGGGAGCGGGGCTTCGTCACCGTCGTCAGCGAACGGCTCATCGAGCATGACCGCCCCGACGTGGTGTACGTGTGCGGGCCTGAGGTGATGGCCCGCGCGGTCGCGGAGCAGGCTGCGAGGGCCTCTGTGTCCTGCCAGGTCTCGCTGGAGCGCCTCATGGCGTGTGGGGTGGGCGCATGCCTGTCCTGCGTCGTCACCACCTCCACAGGCCGCAAACGGGCCTGTGTCGACGGCCCGGTCTTCAACGCCGAGGAGGTGTGCTGGGATGGATCAGAAGTCCCGCCCCGCCACTAGCGTCTCGCGCGAACACGCCGGTGTGGACCTATCGGTCGAAATCGCCGGGCTTCGCCTGCGCAACCCGGTCATGGCCGCGTCCGGCACGTTCGCGTCGGGACGCGAGTTCGCCGACTTCGTCGATCTCTCACGACTCGGCGCCATCATCACGAAGGGCGTGTCACTCCAGCCGTGGGAGGGCAACGAGTCTCCACGCATCGCCGAGACAGCCAGCGGGATGCTCAACTCCATCGGGCTGCAGAACCCTGGCGTCGGACTGTTCAGCGAGCGCGACCTCGGCTGGCTGGCTTCGCAGGACGTCCCCGTGATCGTGAACGTGGTCGGGCATTCGGTCGACGAATACGTCTCGGTCGTGGAGCGTCTCGAGGCCGAACCTGCCGTCGCGGCGTACGAGCTCAACATCTCGTGTCCCAACGTGGACGCGGGCGGCATGGCATTCGGGACCGCGTGCGCTCCGGCGGCGGAGGTCACCCGATCCGTTCGCGCGGTCACGAAGCGGCCGCTGATCGTGAAGCTGTCTCCGAACGTGACCGACATCTCGGAGATCGCACGCGCCGTCGAGAGCGCAGGCGCGGATGCCGTGTCGCTGATCAACACGCTGCTCGGGATGGCGATCGACGTGCGGACGAGGCGCCCGAAGCTCGCGCGCGTCGTCGGCGGACTGTCAGGTCCCGCGATAAAGCCGGTCGCCTTGCGCATGGTGTGGCAGGTCGCGTCCGCGGTATCGGTCCCGGTGATCGGTTGCGGTGGGATCATGACGGGGGAGGACGCGGTCGAGTTCCTGCTCGCTGGCGCCTCCGCGGTCCAGGTAGGGACCGCGAACTTCGTCGATCCGACAGCCACCATGCACGTGCTGGACGGGATCGCCGAGTACTGCTCCGCGAGCGGCGTGCGGGCGGTCCGTGACCTCACCGGCGCACTCGGCACATGAGACCCGACACAGTCAGGAGCGCACCCCATGCGTGACAGGATCATCGTCGCACTCGACCAGCCCGATCTCGCCGGGGCGATGGCATGCGCGCGGGCGCTCCAGGGCCACGCCCGCTGGGTCAAGGTCGGCATCACGCTGTTCTACCGGGAGGGCCCGGCGGCGGTCGCCGCGATGCGGGAGCTGGGCTATGACGTCTTCGTCGACCTGAAGCTGCACGACATCCCGCACCAGGTCGAGGGGGCGGCGCGCGCCCTGGGGGCGCTCGGCGCGGGGATGCTCACAGTGCACGCGTCCGGAGGCCCCGCCATGGTGGAGGCGGCGGTGCGCGGATCCGCAGAGGGCGCCGCGGCCGCCGGCATGCCTGCGCCCGCAGTGATAGCCGTCACAGTCTTGACCAGCATCGACGCGGAGACGCTTCGCGCGGTCGGCGTGACCGATCCGCCCGCCGAGCAGGCCGCCGGGCTTGCCGCTCTCGCGAAGACCGCCGGCGCGCACGGGGTCGTGTGTTCCCCTCAGGAGGCGGCGGACCTGCGCGCGTTGCTCGGCCCCCACGCGCTCATCGTGACCCCGGGCGTCAGGCCGGCGGGTTCCGATGCCGGCGACCAGGCCAGGATCGCGACGCCAGCCGCCGCGTTCGCAGCGGGGGCGTCGCACATCGTGATCGGGCGGCCGGTCACGGGGGCGCCGGACCCGGCAGCCGCCTTCGAAGCGATCGTTACCGACCTTGAGGAGGCACGCGTATGAGCAGGATGACCGAGCCCGAGGTGCTTGCCGCGCTCGAGGACGCGCACGCGATCATGACCGGTCACTTCCGGCTCACGAGCGGGCGTCACTCCGACCGCTACGTCCAGTGCGCACGAGTGCTCGAGGATCCGGCGCTCGTCACGAGGCTCGCGCATGCGATGGTGGATCGTCTCGGTGAACGGCGGGTGGACCTGGTCGCATCGCCGGCGGTCGGTGGGATAGTCATCGGGTTCGCCGTCGCGCAGGCCCTAGGGGTCAAGTTCATCTTCAGCGAACGACAGGACGGGAAGATGATCTTCCGCCGCGCCTTCGAAGTCCCTCAAGGCGCGCGCGTGCTGGTCGTCGAGGACGTCGTCACCACAGGTGGAAGCGTCGCGGAGGTCATAGAGCTGGTCCGTGAGGCGGGGGGCTCGCCGGTTGCGGTCGCGTCTCTCATCGACCGGGGAGGCCCGAAGGCGTTCGACGTCGAGCTGTTCCCTCTGCTTCGACTGAAGGTCGAGTCTTGGGAGGCCGCGACCTGCAGCCTCTGCCAGTCCGGGGTGCCCGTCTATGCCCCCGGAAGCCGTGCCCTGGCCAAGTAGCCTGTTGGCATCGCCGCAGGTAGGCGGTAGTATCGACCACGCACCGCTCGGTTGCCGAGGCGCCTTGGAGGCGTTGTTGGGGCCCGTGCGGGAGGGGTTTCCGGAGCGATCCGGGTCAGGGGCTTGACGAGGAGGAACCGATGGCACTTCCGAACCTGTCCGATGCCGACCGTCAGGCGGCGCTGAAGAAGGCGGCCGAATCGCGCGCGAAGCGCGCAGCGGTCCGGGCCAGCATCAAGGCCGGCAAGATGTCCTTCGCCGACGTGATGAAGAAGGCCGACGATCCCATCGTCGCCCGCATGAAGGTCTCAGCGCTTCTGGAATCGCTGCCGGGATTCGGCAAGGCGAAGTCGGCGCGTGTCATGTCCGAGCTCGAAATCTCCGAGAGCCGTCGCGTGCAGGGGCTGGGTGCCCGTCAGCGCGAACAGCTGATGGAGCGCTTGGGCAAGTAGCGCGCGACGGGATGCCTTCCGCCATGCGCTCCGGACACCTGTTCATCATCTCCGGGCCTTCGGGCGCGGGCAAAGGCACGCTGGTGAGGGAAGTCGCTCGGCGCATGCCCGACATGTGGGTGTCCGTCTCCGCCACCACGAGAACGCCTCGCCTAGGAGAGCGCGATGGGGTAGACTATTTCTTCCTCACCCCGGCAGAGTTCGACGGCCGGGTGCGTTCCGGCGAGTTCCTCGAACATGCTCAGGTGCACGGCAACTGGTACGGCACGCTGCGCACCGCAGTGGAACGTCGGATCGCGCACGGCATGGACGTGATCCTGGAGATAGACCCTCAGGGCGCGTTCCAGGTCAGGAAGCGGATGGACCGTTCCCGGCTCATCTTCGTCAAGGCTCCGAGCACGGAGGACCTCGAGAAGCGGATACGCAACCGCGGCGCGGAGACGGATGAGCAGATCAGGACCCGCCTCGAGACCGCCCGCTCGGAGATGGAACTTGAGGGTTCGTACGATCATGTGGTAATAAACGACGATGTGCCGCACGCTGTGGACGACCTGATCGCCTACATCAGCTCGGTTTCCGAACCACCAGAAGACAAGGACCTGTGATACCTCATGGTCATCCAGCCCGAGATCGACCTACTGCTCTCCAAAGTGGACTCCAAGTACACGCTCTGCACCGTGTCGGCGAAGCGTGCGCGCCAGATCAACGACATGCTTCACGGCGTGCGTGACCAGGCCCTGCTCACGATGTCCGCGCCGCAGATCGCGAACCTGACCTCCACGAAGCCGCTGACGCTCGCCATGGAAGAGATCGCGGCCGGCGACGTGAGCTACGAGCGCGTTAAGGACGGCATCAAGTAGCTGCCGGGGGTACCTCGTGTCGGAGACCGGCCAGCTCGTCCCATGTACGACCCACTGCGCGCGGCCTTCGGGCCGCGCGCAGTCGTGCGGGTGCCGTCGTGAGTGAGGGTCTCCGCCGGCTGCTCGTTCTCGAGCCCTACTTCGGAGGCTCGCACCGCGCCGTGCTCGAGTGCCTGCTGCCGGCCCTCGGCCGGGAGTACGACCTGCTGACCCTGCCGGCGCGCAAGTGGAAATGGCGCATGCGCGGGAGTGCGATCACATTCGCTGCCGAGGCGCGCCGGCTGGACGCCGAGTGGCGCGCCGCTCATCCGGGAGGCGAGCCCGCGCGCCCCGAGGCGCATGCGCGGTGGGACGCGGTGTTCGCGTCGACGTTCCTCAACCTCGCCGAGTTCAGGGGACTTGCAGGCGCTCCGGTGTCTGCGATCCCGACCGCGCTCTACTTCCACGAGAACCAGCTCGTATACCCGAATCGGCATACGGCTGAGTGGGACCTCCAGTTCCCGCTGACGAACGTCACCAGCGCGCTCGCAGCCGACCGCTGCTGGTTCAACACCGCGTGGACTCGCGACACGTTCATCGACGGGATCGACCCGTTCATGCGCCAGTTCCCGGACCATCACCCACGGGGGCTCGCCGCCGGGATCGCCGCGAAGTCCGAGGTGCTGTCTCCACCGTTCGATCCGGCGCCCTTCGACTCGGCGCCCACTGCCCGCGGTCCCCGGTGCAGGATCGTGTGGCCCCACCGCTGGGAGCACGACAAGGACCCCGAGACGTTCTTCCGGATCGCTGCGGCCCTTGCCGGGGAGGGCCTCGACTTCGAGGTTGCGGTCGCGGGGCAGGCGTTCGTCGAGACCGCGGATGCGTTCGAGAGCGCTGGCCGCGAGTTGGGAGACCGGCTCGTGCACCTGGGGCAGCCAGACAGCCGCGAGGACTATGCAGCGTTGTTGGCGAGCTCGGACGTGGCCGTGTCCACGGCGGCCAACGAGTTCTTCGGCCTAGCGATGGTCGAGGCGGCCTATGCCGGCTGCTACCCGCTCGTGCCGGACCGGCTCGCGTACCCGGAGCTCTACGGCCCCGCCATGCGCTACGGGTCCCCGGAGGAGCTCGCCGCCCGACTACGGGGGTTGATCGCGGACAGGCCTACGCCGGGGCAGGGGAGGGCGCTCGCCGAGAGGTACACCATCCGAGCGCTCCTGCCGGAGTACCGCGCTGGGTTCGAGCGGCTGTTCGTGCTCGGGGATTAGCGGCCTGCCGGGCCCATTTGGGGCGCTTGAAGCATTCTCAAAGAATCTGCCGACGGTATCTTGCGTCACCAACTAGCGTGTGATACAAGGAAGCATGTACGACACGCTACGTGCTGAACCGATGAAGGGCCACGAGCATGGGCACCGATACCGACAGCCGGCTGTCGCAGTTCCGCAAGGGGGTCGTCGAGCTGGCGATCCTGGCGCTGCTTCACCGCGGCGAGGCGTATGGCGGCGAGATCGTGGAGACCCTGGGAGGCCATCCGGGGCTGGCGATAAGCGCCGGGACGGTCTACCCGCTGCTGTCGCGCCTCAAGAAGTCCGGCGTCATCGATTCGGCGTGGCGCGAATCTCCCGTGGGGCCACCGCGCAAGTACTACCGGCTGTCCGGCACCGGAGAGGCCGAGTTCGATGACATGGCGCGCGCCTGGGCCGGCGTGACCGAGGCGATGGACGACCTGCTGCGGAACGGGCGCACGCGATGAACGCACCGGAACAGGAGCCGACTGAGGGTCTGTCTCCCGAGGCCCTGGAGCTGATCGACACCTACTTCGGCCGCGTACACGGCGCGCTTCTCGTGGCTGCGGCGGGCGAGTGCGAAGACGCCATGGACGATCTGCGCGACCACGTCCTGGAGGAGCTCGCTACCGGCGCCGGCACGTCCGCCGACGTCACCCGCGTGCTCGCGGAACTCGGCCCGCCCGAGGTGTTGGCCGCTCGCTATGCCGATGACACTCCAGCGGACGAGCCGCGGCGGCTCTCAGAGATCGACAGCGTCCGTCTCCACGGCAAGGTCCTGGGGATGCCGTACGACGTCCGGGTCCCGAACTCCGACCGCATCGCGAGCCGCTGGTGGAACCCGATGGACCCGCGTGTCTTCGTCCCGCGCGTGTTCGGTCTCGGTTGGGATATCAACTTCGGCGCTCTCGCGGTGAGGGTGCACCTGGTGCGCCCGGACGACGAGGACGAGCCGTTCGCTTCCGTGCCTGATGCTGTGATCACCGCAACGCTGATCCTGCCGTCGCTGCTGGTCGCGGTCACTCTCGCGATGATGGCGATCGCCTGGCCGATCCTGCCGGCCAGCGTCCCGTCGCACTGGGACGTGTTCGGCCGGCCCGATCAGTTCTGGGACCGCGGCTGGCTCGTGGCGTTCCTCACTATCGTGTCGGTGGGGCCCCTCGCGTTCGCCGGGATCGTCCAACTGCGCCGGCGGATAGCGCTCAACCGGGTGGCTGCCACAGCGGTCGCGACATTCATGGCCACACTCGCGCTGTCCCAGTTCTTCCAGACGACCTCGTACGTCCACGGCGCTGAGGGGATGGTCCCGACTTTCGCTGGCATCGCTGTCGCCATCTTGCTGCCGTTCGTGTTGCTCGTGGTCCTGTCGCGTATCGGCCGTGCTGCGGAGCAGCGGCACGACCTGCATAAGACAACGAAGAAGGAGAGTGTGTGATGGACAAGATCCTGGCTCTGCCGATGCCCGCGCTCGTCGCTATCGGGGTTCTCATCGTGGTCCAGCTCACGATGCAGGTGCTGGCGCTCATCGATGCGGCGAAGCGTCCTGCGTCCGGGCTGACGCTGCCGAAGTGGGGATGGGTGGTCATCATCGTGCTCGGCGAGATCCTCGGACCGATCGTCTATTGGGTGGCCGGCCGCAAGCCTGCCGCAGCCGCCGACACGCGGGCCGCGGTTCCGGCAGCGGCCCGTGCGTCCGATGCTGCCGGCCTGCTGTATAGCCAGCGGAAGGACGCGGACCGGCGATGAGTGCGGCGCTCCAGATACGTCACCTGACGAAGCGGTACGGGAGCAAGCTCGCGCTTGACCACGTGGACCTGCGGGTCGAGGAGGGCTCTATCTTCGGGTTCCTCGGCCCCAACGGCGCCGGGAAGACGACGACGCTCCGGATACTGACCGGGCTGGCGAAGGCGAGCCACGGGTCGGTGCGGGTCCTCGGTCACGACGTGGCCAAGGCGGGCAACGACGTGCGGGCGGAGATCGGATTCCTGCCGGACGTGCCCGGGTTCTACGAGTGGATGGACGCCGAGGAGTTCCTGCGGTTCGCGGGCGGCCTGTTCGGCATCGAGAAGCACACCCTCGACGAGCGCGTGCGCGTCCTGCTCGAGCTTGCCGGGCTGACGGACGTGACCACGCGCATCGCCGGGTACTCGCGCGGGATGAAGCAGCGGCTCGGAGTGACGCAGGCGCTCATCAACGCGCCGAGGTTGCTCATGCTCGACGAGCCGACGAGCGCGCTGGACCCGATGGGCCGCAAGGACGTCCTCGACATGATCACGTCGCTCAAGGGGCGGACTACGGTGTTCTTCTCCACACACATCCTGTCGGACGTGGAGCGTGTCTGCGACACCGTCGCGATCCTCGACCAGGGCCGCGTGGTCGTGCAGGCGCCCATCGATGAGCTGAAGGCCCGCTATGGCGCGTCGAAGGTGGTCGTCGAGGTGGAGGAGGGCGCGGACGCACTGGCGGCGGAGATCGGCGCGCAGCCGTGGGCGTCGGCGGTCGAGCGTCCGGAGAACGGGACGATCGCGGTGACGGTGAGCGACACGCTCGCGGCCAAGCGCGCGATCCCGGCGATGGTCGCTGCGCGCAGGCTCGCGCTCACGCGCATGGAAGCGGGGGAGATGGGCCTCGAGGAGGTCTTCGTTGAACTGGTGGGAGGTGGGCAGCGATGAAGGGGTTCGCGGCGTTCGTGCGCAAGGAAGCGGTCGAGATCGTGCGGACCTGGCGGATCTGGGTGCTGCCCGGTATCCTGCTGGTGTTCGCCGTGACCGGGCCGTTGACGGCGAAGTACACGCCCGAGATCATCGCGTCCGTGGGCGGAAGCCAGATGGCGGCGATAGCGAAAGTGATTCCCGTGCCGACGTACGTCGACGCCTACGCGCAGTGGATCAAGAACCTGTCCCAGATCGCGCTGTTCGCCATCATCATCATCTACGGCGGCCTCGTCTCCGCGGAGAGCAAGAGCGGAACGGCGGTCCTGGTGCTCACCAAGCCGGTCTCGCGCGCCGCGTTCGTGGTGGCCAAGGCGCTCGTCCACTCGACCTTCCTGGCTCTCACCGTCCTCGTGGGCACGCTCATCACGTGGGCAGGGACCTTGCTGCTGTTCGGCACGGCGCCCGCGGGGCCGCTCTTCGCGGCAGCCGGCGCATGGCTGGTGTTCGGAGTCCTGTTCGTGGCCCTGATGACACTGCTGTCGGTGCTCGTGAGCTCACAGGCGGGCGCGGCGGGGATCGGACTAGGTGTCTACGCGCTGGTCTCGATCTCGGCGATATGGGAGCCTGTGGCGAAGTACTCGCCTGCCGCGCTCGCGGGGCAGCCGATGGCGATCGCGGCGGGGCAGGGAGTGGACGTGACGTGGCCGATAGTGACGTCGCTACTGCTGTCCGCTGCTCTCGTGACGCTCGCAGTGTGGGCGTTCCGACGGAAGGAACTGTGACGTGAGGGAAGGCGTTGCGAACGCGCAGGGCGACCTCGCCGTCGAGGTCGCGGGGCTGACCCGCTACTTCGGCACGGTGCCGGCCCTCGATGGGGTCGACCTGGAGATCCCGCGCGGTGCGGTCTTCGGGCTGCTCGGACCGAACGGCGCCGGCAAGACGACCGCCGTGCGCATCCTGAACGGCGTGCTCGACGCGACCCGCGTGGACACGCTGCGGGTGCTCGGTCGTGACCTGCCCGCTGGAGCGCACCAGGTCCGGCCGTTCGTTGGGGTCCAGACCGACACGAACCTCTACGACCGACTGAGCGCGCGGGCCAACCTGTCGTTGTTCGCGCGCTTCTACGGGATGGATCCCGCAGCCGCCGGTGCGCGTGCCGACGGGCTTCTCGACATGTTCGGACTGCTGCCGCGAGCCTCCGAGCGGGTGGAGCGCTTCTCGAAGGGCATGAAACAGAAGATGCTCATCGCTCGAGCGCTTGTCGGATCCCCGCAGCTGGTATACCTCGATGAACCGACGGCGGCCCTCGATCCCGAGGCGTCGCACGAGCTGATGTCCTACATCCGCACCGTCAGCCGCGCCGAACACACGACGTTCTTCATCACTTCCCACCGGCTGGACGAGATGGAGGGCGTCTGCACCAAGGTGGCCGTGCTCGCGGGAGGGGTCATCCGCGCCCAGGGTTCGCCTGCGGAGGTCGCCCGTGCGGCGGTACCTCGCGTGCGCGTGTGTGTCACACCGGCGCCCGGCGCGTCGCTGGCGACGGAGTCGCTCCGCGCATTGCCCGGAGCGGTGGCCGTGGACGCCCGCGACGGAGTCTTCCTCGTGGATCTCCGCAGCGCCGGCGACGTTCCCGCGTTCGTGCGAGGCGCTGCTGCTCTGCCGGTCGACCTGCTCGGAGTGGCGGAGGAGCCGCCGAGCCTTCAGGAAGCCTACCTGGCTCTCGTGGGGGCGGCCGCCGACGACGCTGGGGAGGTGCGCGATGATCCGCATCGACCGCGTACGCGCGCCGCTCGCCAAGGACCTGGCGGAGACGTTCTCCACCGCGCAGATCATGGGGCCGCTCGTCGTGGTGCCGCTGATGATCATCATCGGGTACCCCGTCGGCTTCCTGCTCGCCATCAGGTCCGCGCCGGACGCCATGAACAGCCTCAAGGACTTCATCGCGAGCTTCCCGGCTTCGGCGGTGCCGGCGATACCCGGGCTCACCTCGGCCGGGCGTGTGGCCTACATCGGCGTCGTGTACCTGTTCGCCGGCTTCTTCCTCAT
>DATCGP010000013.1:0-4173 GCA_036508875.1 Coriobacteriia bacterium
CAACGCGTTCTTGAGCACCGGGGACGTGTAGATGTCGACCTCGCCGGTGAGGGTGAGCACGCCGACGTCCCCTTCACGAGTGCTGTCGATCTTGAGTTCCATGCGACCCACCCCGCCTCTCGACCTGCACTACTCATCAAGCCTCGTGCCATTGTAGCCGTCCCGACCCTTGTTGAAGCGGCGCCTGCATTGGATTCGTGGGCATATACGCGTCGAGCGGAACACTCGGATACCGAACAGGACGGACGATGTCGGCGCACATCCAGATAGACAAGAGACCGGGCGTCTGGGTGCTGGCGGCCAGCGGAGAGCTGGACTACGCCGACTGCGAACCGTTCCGTCGTCAAATCGAGCGCATCCTTTCCGAACGGCCGCGCGCCTGCATCGTAGACCTCTCGCGGATCGAGTACTTGGACAGTTCCGGTCTCGGCCTGTTGCTGCGTCTGTATCGGGAGTTCACGAACTCCGGCGGACGGCTGGTGCTCATCGCCAGCCCTGTCGTCGAGGGAGTCCTCGAGATCACCAGGCTGAACGAGCTGTTCAACACCGCGACGAACTTGGACACGGCGCTCACATCGATCGGTCCGTCGACAGGCGGGCGCACTACCGGCTGACGGGTGCGCCCGTTCCGTCGATCCCCACCCGACGCCCTACTGGCCGCCCAGACCGGTGATCTGGGCCTGGGCCGCTTGCGCGAGGTCCGCATTGGGGCTGGCCGACGCGCTGTTCGCCGTAAGGCAGGCCTTGTAGGCTTCGAGCGCCTTCGCGGTGTCACCGGCAGCGGAGTAGTAGTTACCGAGGTTGTAGAGGTTCTGCGCCCCGGTGGGGTCGAGCGTGCGCGACTTCTCGCCCGCCGCGATGGCGGCGGTGGTCTCTCCCGAGTAGAAGAGCGCCATCGCGTAGTCCCCGAGAACGGTGCCGTCTGCTGCCCGGATCTTGATCGCCCGGTCGAAGTAGGAGATCGCCGACGCCCACACCGTGCTGGACGTGTCCGGCAGGGAGTTGGTCAACGTGGCGTACTGGAGCGCCCAACCAAGGTAGTTCTCACCCTGAGCCACCAGCATGTCGTAGTTCTTCGGGTCGGCCGTCAGGCTGGCCTCCAGGGACGTGATCTGCTGCGTGTACTGGGCCGCGAGTTCGGCCGTGGTCTCGACCGAGCCGGTGCTCGCGCCGGTGTCGATGCCCGCGTTGGGCTGCGGCAGGAGCGGGCCGGCGCCGCATCCCGGGATGCTCCCGATGCCGGCGAAGCCGATGCCCGCCACGAACAGGAACGACAGCACGATGATGAGTGCCTTCATCCACACTGGTGTCAGAGCCTTGTTGATCGCCATGGTGCGTTCCTCCGGAGGTGGGAGCGGTTCACGAGTCCTTGCGCCGCGCGGCTGGTGATGAGCCGCGGACTGCGACTCGGGCCTAGTTGGTGGGGGTCGTGTCGGCCGTGTTCGTCGAGGGGATGTTGACGGCCGGATGTCCCGGCGGCAGCGTCGTGACGCCTGCGGGGAGCGGACCGGGCTGGACCGAGGAGTTGGAATCGCTCGTCGAGGTCTGGGTCTGCGCCGCGGTCGACTTGGGCGCGGTCACCGACGCCTTGCCGACAGTGTTCCCGAGCAGGAAGCCGAGGATGGCGCCGAGCAGCAGGCCGACGACTCCCACCAGGGCCGCGATGGCCAACGTCGTCGACTGGTCCGCGTCGCCAGCGGCCGCGAGAGAGGCGACGGGCGCGGCCGGCTTCTGGGACGGGCCCTTGGCCTTCGCGGACGAGGCGGCTTTACCGGCGGACGCTGTCGGCTTCTTGCGCTCCGGCTCTTCGTCGGAGAAGAAGTCCCGATCGCTCACGTGGATTCCCTACCTTCCCGATCGCTTTCGCGACGGTATCGCGGACCCGCTCCGGGATATCACAGAGCGGTGGACAGAACGGTCGGAATCATAGCATGCGCCCTGCCAGTCTCCGCGCATCCTCGAGCCCGCGGGCGACGGATGGACGTCTCGCGTCAGCTGCGCAGCTTCAGCCGAGCTTCACGTGCGCGCGCGAGCGCCCGTTCCTTGTCAACGCTCGTGTACTCGCCGCGGTCGAACAGCACGCGTCCAGCGACCATGGTCATGATGACGTCCTTCTGGTTCGAGGTGTGGACGAGGGCGCTGTATGGATCTGTGGTCGGGACCATGTGCGGGCTCGACGACAGGTCGACGGCGATGACGTCCGCGCGCTTGCCGGCCTCGAGGGACCCGATCTCGTCGTCGAGACCCAACGCACGGGCGCCGTGGATCGTCGCCAGCCGCAGCATCGTGCGAGCGGTGAAGTACCGGTAGAAGTCGTGCTCGGTGGACGCCCCGCGCTGGATGAGCAGCCCGATCCTCATCTCATCGAACGGGTCCAGCGTGTTGTTCGAGGCGGGCGAATCGGTCCCGATCCCGACGGTGATGCCGTGCTCGAAGAACTGGGTCAGCGGTGCGATCCCCATGCCCAGCTTCGCGTTGCACCGCGGGCAGTGCGCGATCGTGACCCCGCGTTCGGCGAGCACGGCGATATCGGATTCGTCGACGTGTACGCAGTGCACCGCGAGAAGGCGCGGCACGTCGAACAGGCCCCATTGCAGGACGTAGCGCACCGGGCTCACACCTGTGGGCATCCAGCCCACGCCGCTCCAGCCGGACTGCTCGCGGAAGTCCTGAGCCAGCGCGCTGGACCCATAGCGCACGAAGTCGTACTCGTCCTGCGAACCGGCGAGGTGGATCGCCGCCGGCAGAGAGCGCGAGATCGCCAGGTCGGCGGCCGCCTGGAACAGAGAGGGATGGCAGGTGTACGGCGAGTGCGGCGCGATGCCTATCTCTATGGGGGCTCCGGCCGCGGCATCGCCCCACTCGTCGATGTCGGAGACCGCCTGCTCCATCTCCTGCGTGACCCGCGTCTTGTCCATCGTCGAGACCTCGCGGTAGAAGACACCGGCGAGGCCCGCGTCCCGCGCCGCGACGACCGAACGCCCCGAGCTGGTGATGTCGGCCACGGTGGTGATCCCGCTCCCGATGGCCTCCATCGCGCCCAGCACTGCGGAGTCGCGCCAGTCCTCCTCCGCGAGACGCTGCCCCTTCTGCTGAACCTGCATCTTCCAGCTCGTGTAGGGGACGTCGTCCACCGCACCGCGGAAGATCGAGTACTCGAGGTGCGTATGCAGGTCGACGAAGCCCGGCATCAGCACCGCGAGCCCGAAATCGCGGACCGGCTCGTCGGGGTAGGCGGCAGCCATGTCGGCCTGGGTCCCGACCGCTTCGATGCGGTCACCGCGCACAAGCACGGCGCCGTCCTCTATGTGGTTCGCGCAGATCGGAAGTACGTACTTGGCGGTGAGAAGCATCGCTCGGTCCCCTTCGGGGTGTTCAGGCCGGGTCGTAGACGAAGTGTAGCGCGCTCGGCGTGCTCTGGGTCGCCCGGGCGCTTCAGCGGCTCGCAGAGCGTCAGCCCGGTAGACGCCGGTCGCTTCAGCGGTTCGCGGAGCGAGTCCGCTGGAAGCGACCCTACTTGACGCCCGTGTGGATCGCCACGACGCCGAAGGTGAGGTTGCGCCACGACACGTCGCGGAAGCCTGCCTCGCGCAGCTCGGCGGCCAGCGCCTCTTGGGCCGGGAAGCTTCGGATCGACTGGTTCAGGTACACGAACGAGGCGCGGTCGCGCGTCAGCAGTCCCCCGATGAGCGGGATGCCGACATTGAGATAGAAGTGATACAGCGCCCGGAAGGGCCCGAACGGAGGCCGCGAGAACTCGAGGACCAGGTAGCGGCCGCCCGACTTCAATACGCGCAGCACCTCACGGAAGTTCGCCGCCCGGTCCGGGAAGTTGCGGACGCCGAACGCGACCGTCGCCACGTCGAACGACGCGTCGGGCAGCGTCAGCGCTTGCGCGTCCTGGACCTCGAAGCGAAGCTCGGTGGCACCCTCGTAGCGCTCGCCCTTGCGAGCAGCGACCTGGAGCATCTCGGGTGAGAAGTCGGTGCCCAGCACCGAAGCGGGCCTCCCCTGACGCGTGAGCGCGAGCGACAGGTCGCCGGTGCCGGCGGCCAGGTCGAGCACGCGGGACTGCGGCGTCAACGCCGCCATCCGCACGAGCACGCGCCTCCACAACCTGTCGATACCGAACGAGGCCACCGCGTTGAACGCGTCATACCCCGGCGCGATCCG
>DATCGP010000014.1:0-4260 GCA_036508875.1 Coriobacteriia bacterium
CGACGATCACAAACACCGGATCGACCATCATCAACGGAAGCGCCGGCGGGGACATCGGCGTCTCCACGGGTTCCTCGATCACGGGGTTCCCGCCCGGGACATTCAGTGGGACGCAGCACTCGAACGACGCGGTCGCGATCCAGGCGCAGACCGATCTGGTGACCGCGTACAATGACGCCGCCGGGAGGACGCCGGTCACTCGCATCGCCACCGAGCTTGGCGGGAAGACCCTGGTCCCGGGCGTCTACGACTCAGCCAGCGGAACGTTCCAGATCACCGGCGAGCTCATCCTCGATGGACAGGACCAAGCCGATCCCGTGTTCGTGTTCCTGACCGACTCCACGCTCATCACCGCCTCGGACAGCAACATCCGGCTCATCAACGGTGCCCGGTACTGCCGCACGTTCTGGAAGGTCGGGAGCTCCGCGACCTTGGGGACGACCTCCCACTTCGTGGGACACATCTTTGCACTCACATCCATCACCGTGAACACCGGTGCGACAGTGCAAGGTCAGTTGTTGGCTCGCAATGGTGCGGTCACGCTGGACGCAAACACGATCACCAACGGGCTCTGCGAGTCCGTGCAGGGCCCGATCATCTTCGTCACCAAGACGGCGTCACGTCTGACGATGGCGCCAGGGGGCTCGGTCACCTACACATACCGCGTGACCAACCCCGGCACCGTGGACCTGAGTGGAGTGACTGTCACCGACGACAAGATCGGCACAGTGACGTACGTTTCCGGTGACGTCAACCAGGACGGTCTGCTCCAGCCCGGCGAGACGTGGATCTATACAGCCACCGCGAGGCTCAACGCGACCACGACGAACACCGCTACGGCCACGGGCAACGGAAGCGAGACGACAGTCACTGCCACCGCGGTCGCCAGAGTCGTGGTGCGCCCCGGTGGCGAGGTGCTCCCGACGACCTCCACGCCGTGGTACAACCTGCTCCTGGCAGGCGCCGTCCTCGCGCTTGTGGGAGCCGCGGGCCTCTTCGCAACGACCAGAAGGACGCATGCGTAGGGCGAGACATTCGCAGGGAAGAGTCTCCCTCGGCGTCGCCGTGTCGTTGGGGCTGGTGGTTCTTGGGATCGGCGGCATCGGCTGCGCGCTGGTCAACATCAACGCGGAGGCGGCCGCTACAGCGGACGCCTATCGCAGCATCCCTTCGTGGCCGACCACGCCCACGGTTGAGCGGTCCGGACCGAGCGGAGACGCGACCGCCCCGGTGGTGCTCTACGCGCGCTATCCGTCCGAGGGCGATGTCATCGGGAGCCTGTCGATCCCGGTCCTGAAGCAGAAGCTGCCCATCATCGAGGGAACAGCTGACGACGACCTGAAGAAAGGCGTGGGACACTTCATCCAGAGCGTGCTGCCCGGGGTGCAGGATAACTGCGTCCTGTCCGGACATCGCGACACGGTCTTCTCGGAACTCGGCAAGTTGAAGATCGGCGACCTGTTCATCGCTCAGACAGTAGCCGGCGCGTTCACCTACCAGATCAGCCGCATCCGCATCGTCCACAAGGACGACACGACGATCATCGTTCCCACCGACCACGCCGTCCTGACGGTCAGCACCTGCTATCCGTTCCACTTCGTCGGCGCCGCGCCGGACCGGTACGTCCTCATCGCGGACCTGGTGACGAACGAGTAGAGGTCCCATTCGCTTCGCCCGCCCGGGCGGTTCCGCCTACTGCACCGTGATCAGCGAGTCGGTCGGCGCGTACGCGTCGGTCATCACCGGGACGTCTCCGAGCTGGACCATCCCTGTGTACAGGTCGGCGCCCATCTTCGTGAGGCCCGGGACCTGGCTTCTCCCGTCGATCGATGTCGAGATCCGTCGCAGCAGCTCCGCCCCGCTCACGTCGGCGTCGGTCGCCAGCACGATGATGTTCTGCCGGGAAGCCGGCAGCGCGGCCACACCGGTGTTCACGCTGAACACCCACAGGTGCTTCCAGACGGTGCCGGCGGTCTTGTACATCGTTCGGAACAGCTTGCTGCTGTCGCCTTCGAGCGAGCTGATGACGTTGTAGGCGAGAACCCCGTCGGGAGACATCCGCGCCTTGGTCTCATGGAAGAACTCCTGCGTGGTCAGGTGGAACGGCATGGCGTCCGCGTAGTAGGCGTCGACGACGACGATGTCGTAGGTGTCGGTGGTGGTCTGGATGTAGCGGCGGGCGTCCTGGGTGAACACCCGCAGCCGTGGGTCGGTTGGAAATGCGAAGTACTGCCTCGCCACATCGACGACCACCGGGTCGATCTCAACGCTGTCGACCTTCATCTCGGGGTAGTCGTGCCAGAACCGCTTCGGGATGAGGCCGCCCCCGAGCCCGAGCACCAGCGCGCTGCGCGCATCGGGCTTCAGCGCCATCGCGATCTGCACGTAGTCCGGATAGCGGACATCCGAGGTGATGCCGTCTCGCATGTCGATCCCCGACTGCCGGGTCGCATCGAACCGCAGGTTGCGGACGTTCCCCTTCTCCGTGACGGTGATCCGGTGGTACTGCGTGTCCTGGCGGAACAGGACCTGCTCTCCAAGCGCGTTGACCGCGGGCGCCGGCGCGACCTTCACGAGCACCCAGCCTCCGAGCGCCGCTCCGGTGACGATCAGCAGCAGCGACGCCGCCGCTCCGAAACGCGTGATGCCGCTGTCCAGCGCGGCGTGCAGGGCGCCGGTGCTCTCCGACGACCTCTCGGCCCGGTGGAAAAGCGGTAGGAAGAGCGCGACCGCCGAGGTCGCCAGCAGCACGAATCCGATCGAGACGATCAGCGGTTCCAGCGACAGCAGCGGGATCAGCCAGAACGACGTGCCGAGCGTGCCGACGATGCTGCCGGCGGTCGAGATCGATGACAGCGCGCCGGCCGAGCGCCCGATGTGCGCCAACCCTTTGGCGGAGGCCAGCCTGACCCCCAGCGGCGTCACCATCGCCAGCAGCAGCGACGGCAGGAAGAAGATCAGCGCCGAGGCGGCCAGCGCGCCCGCGCGCGGGCCCAGGTCGGCCGCCCACGGCAGGACCGGAGTCGCCACCATTGGAGCCAGTATCGTGAGCACTCCCGAGCCGGCGATGATCGGCGCGAGCGTGCGCGAGGCGCCGAACCGGTCAGCCAAGTGCCCGCCGATCCAGTAGCCGAGGCTCAGCGCCACCATCACCGACGAGATGACGCTTCCCCACACGAAGATCGAGTTGCCCATCGCGGGTGCGAGCACGCGGGCAGCGACGATCTCGAGCGACATGAGGGCCGCGCCACACACGAAGACGATCGCGTTGAGCATCTACAGCTCTCTCTCGTAGATGCGCCAGCGCTTGTACTCGTGCCCGCCCATCGCGGCCGACGGCCGGATGACCATCTCGTTGTCCTCGAGCAGCAGCGACGGCTCGCCCTGGCGGTAGCCGCGCGGCTTGGCGTACTCGTACAGCTCCTGGAAGAGCACCGCGTCAACGCCGAGCCGCCGCCACTGCGGGCGGATGCCGAAGAACATCAGCCGGACGCGCGGGATGTGGCGCCGCATCAGCAGCACGCGGACGAGTCGGACGAGGTCGCCGTCGCCGTACCACTTCCAAAGGGGGCGCAGCGCCCAGTTGGGGTCGGGGATCGCTCCGAAGACGGCCACCGGTTCGCCGTCGATGTAGGCGAACCGCACGAGGCCGGGGTCGACGATCGGCTTGAGCGTCTGGGCGATGGCGTCCGCGTCCTCGTCCGTGAGCGGCAGGAACCCCCAGTTCGCGGACCACGCCTCGTTGTAGAGCTTCACGATGAGCCCGACCTCCTCACGGAAGCGGCTCATGTCGGCGGCGCGCGTCTTGATGTTCGCGCGCTTGCGGACCGCCGCGGCAAGCCGCGCGATGCGCTCGGCGGGGACGTCGTCGAACTCGATCATGTAGGCGACGTAGTCCATCACCTTGGACACGCCGCACGACTCGAGCAGAGGTCCGTAGTAGGGTGGGTTGTGCGTGAGTTCCACGGTGGGCGTGAACTCGAACCCCTCAACGAGCACACCCTGGCGCTCGTGTGTCGCGTTGGAGTACTCGCCGGGGCCTCGCATCGCGGTCATGCCGCGCTGCTTCAGCCAAGCCGCCGCCGCATCCAGCAGCGCGCAGGCAATCTCACGGTCGTCCTCGCACTCGAAGAACCCGAAGAAGCCGATCTTCGAGCCATAGTGCTCGTTGAAACGCCGGTTGACCGACGCAGCGACTCTGCCCACGGTGCGACCGTCGCGCTTGGCCAGGAAGTGCGTCACCTCGGCCTCGCGATGGTA
>DATCGP010000015.1:0-2494 GCA_036508875.1 Coriobacteriia bacterium
CGGACGTCGTGCTCGACGGGGCGGACAACTTCGAGACTCGGTATCTCGTCAACGACGCCTGCGTGAAGCTCGGCATCCCCTGGGTCTACGGCGGAGCGATCGGGTCGACGGGCATGTCGATGACGATCGTGCCGGGCGAGACCGCGTGCTTCCGGTGCCTGTTCCCGACTCGGCCGCCGGTCGGTGCGATGGAGACCTGCGATACCGCCGGGGTGCTCGCCGTCGGCGTCGTCACGGTGGCCGCCATCGAGTGCGCCGAGGTGATGAAGCTCCTCGTCGGGGACCGCGCGCACCTCAGCCGCGGGCTGACCGCCTTCGACGCGTGGACCAACGACCACCTGATGGCGGAAAGCAAGCTCCGCGACCCGGACTGCCCGTGTTGCGGGCAGCGGCGCTTCGAGCACCTGGACGCGTTCGTGACGGGCCGAACGGCGTCGCTGAACGGCCGCGACGCGATCCAGGTGAGCCCAGGTCAGCCCGTGAAGATCGACCTCGTGGAGCTCAGCCGGAAACTCGAGGCGACCGGACCGGTGACCTCCACCGACTACCTGGTGCGGTGCCTCGTGGATGGGCACGAGATGACGATCTTCGCCGATGGTCGGGCGATCATCAAGGGAATGACCGACCTCGCCGTGGCCCGCTCGCTCTACGCGCGGTACGTCGGAACGCCTTGAGCCAGTGCAGCCTGCCGTGTCGGCAACGGCCCGGGCGACCGGTCGCATCCACCCTCATCGGAGACACTGGAACGGGCCCGTGCACCAGAGACAGGCCGCGCAGGGCACCTTGCTGATGTGGCAGTCCTGCTCGAAGTCGCCGTCCGCCACGTAGTCGCACATCGCGAGGTTGCAGTCGTAGCAGAACGGGAAGTCGTACGCCGTCACGTCTCCGCGGAACGAGCGCCACTCGTCCGCGTTCCAGGTGTCGAGGATCCCCCGGTTCGCGACGTTGCCGAAAGTCCTGGGCTGGACCATCTTGACGAGCCCGGCCAGGTGGCACTGGAAGCGGTGCCACAGGAAGTAGCAGGGGTGCAGATCTCCGTCCCACGACACGAAGGCCGATCCATCCTCGACGAACTCGCACCGCCGGACCTGTGTCGGAACCGTGTTCGGGAGTTGCAGGTCGACACCGAGCTCCTGGGCGACGGCCTTCGCGCTGCCGAACGACTCCTCGACGTCCTGCAGGCGCCGCTCGTCGAATCGGAGGAGCTCCGCCACCTTGAGGGACATGTTCCGGGCGGTGGCGTCCGCGATCATGCTCCGGACAAAGTAGATCGCCCGCGAGTCCTCGGGAGACGGCGAAATCTGCATGAAGGTGTCGAGGTACCGCCCGAAGTCGACGCCTTCCGCCGCCGCCCGGTCCCGCCACGTTCGGTAGATCTCGAGCGCGCGATCCGAGGTCGGGCTGAATGCCGCTTCCCCGGCCATCGCCACGTCGTATGGGAGCATGTGGCTGACGATGAGGAAGCCGAAGCCATGGCCGGCGGCCCATCTGACCAGCTCCGGCAGCTGGTGGAGGTTGCTCCGCATCGCGACAAATTCGAGGCCCAGGCTGACCGGCCGGCCGTGACGGCCTGCTGCGTCGTGCAGCCACTCGGCGGCGGATTCGATTGCCCCGAGTCGAGCCCCTCCGTGGAGCGCCCTGAGCTGGTCGGGTTCGACCGCATCGGCCGAGATGCAGATGCGATCGACGCCCGCCCCGACCAGCGATTCGGCTCGTCTCCGGCCCAGCAGCTGGCCGTTCGTCTGGAACCCGACCCAGCCGCTCGCGGGCATGGCTCCTTTCGCCAGTTCGATGAACTCCTCGAGGCCGCGATGGAGCATTGGCTCGCCGATGCCGTTGAGGACCAGCGCGTCGAGGTGCGGAAAGGCCGGGGCGAGGCGCGCGAAGGTCTGTGCGGTCATGTCGCCCTCGACGAGGCCCTGCCCGGACGCCTGCTTCACGCACATGGCGCACCAAAGGTTGCACCGGGTCGTCACCTCCACGAAGAGCTTGGAGGGATACGGGCGGCGATGCGGAGGCAGAGTCTCGTGCAGGGCGTGCGACGCACGCTCGCCGAGTGCGGTTCCCCGAGGACCGGTAGGCGAGCGACCGCCCTCGATTGTCACGCGGGGCACGTGTAGGGGCCCACGCACGCACGGGCTCGCCGGGGCGGGACCGGCGAGTGGCGGCGTGTCACGTTGCCTCCACCCGCCGATTGATGGGCGACTACCAGTTGAAGACCGCGTCCAGGTCCTCGGACTTCACCTGGAAGGTGACACTGTGCGGCGCCAGCGGCTCTTCCTCGAAGAAGCGCGGCAGGCGGTCGTCGACCGCGGTGAACCCGGCGCGAGCGTTGAAGTCGCGCTCCGCGTGCAGCACCTTCTTGCCAAGTGCCGTCACGTCGTCGGCGGTGAGGTTGATGTCATAGAAGCCGTTCAGGAGCTCGACCAGCGCGTTGAAGGTCTCCGGCTGGTCGAGGACAGGGAAGGCGATGAAGAGGCACATGCCCGTTGAG
>DATCGP010000016.1:0-25371 GCA_036508875.1 Coriobacteriia bacterium
CCTCGTGTCCGGGGCGCACGTAGAAGCCCTCTACCTGGGCGACGACTTCGGAAGTGAAGTCGGTCAGGCAGCGGACGCAGGGTGTCACGACGCGGGCGTGCGCCTCGCCGGAAAGCACGATCCCCGCTCCCGCGTTGGTGAGCGTCACCTCGAACTCGATCGGGCCCTCGAAGGAATAGGACTGCTGCCCGAGCTCGACGTCGGGCGCAACGAACGAGCCGCTGACGTCGCGAGACGCGGACAGCGACTCGAGGATCGAGCGGATTTCGAGCTTGTACGGCATGAGTCGACTCCGAAGGACGCCTACTGGCGCTGGTTGACCTTCCCCTGGAGCCGGTCGCGGCCGCGCTGAACGGCGGTCAGCAACTTGCCGAGGTTGACTTCGAGGTTGGCGAGCATCTCGTCGGCATAGTCCTCGGCGCCGAGCCGGATCTCGCGCTCCTGCGCGCGGGCGCCATCGAGGATGCCGGCCGCCTGCTCCGCAGCGCGGCGGACGATCTCCTGGTCTGCGGCCATCGCCTCTGCGCGGTCGCGGGCCTCCTCCAGGATGCGGTTCGCTTCCTTCTCGGCCTCTTCGAGCATCTCCTGGCGCTCCTTGACGATCCAGCGCGCCTGCTTCAGCTCATCAGGGAAGTTCGCGCGGACTTCGTCGATGATCTCGTAGACCTTCTCCACGTCGACCACGCGGCCGCGCATCAGGGGCACGGAACGGCCGGAGTCCATGGCCTCTTCGATCCGGTCGACCAGGGCCAAGATGTCCATCGCTTCGGTCCTTTCCTACCGCCCCTTGCGGAGACGCTCGACCAGCCGCTCGTTCACGTTCGCCGGGACGAGGCCTTCCACGATCCCCCCGTGCTCAGCGATCTCCTTCACTGCTGAAGAGCTCAAGTACATGTAGTCCGGGATCGCCACGATGAACATCGTCTCGATCTCGTCGTTGATGCGGAAGTTGAGTTGCGCCATCTGGAACTCACGCTCGAAGTCGGTGACCGCGCGCAGTCCCTTGACGATGACCGTCGCCCCGACTTGCCGCGCCAAGTCTACCAGAAGCGAATCGAATGGGCGCACGCTCACATTCGGAAGATTCTTCGTGGCTTCAGCCACCATCTCGACGCGCTCGTCGATGGAGAACAGGGGCCCGCCGCCCTTGTCGGGCGAAGCCGCCACGGCGACGATGACCTCGTCGAAGATCCCCGACGCCCGGCGGACGATGTCGAGATGTCCGCTGGTCATCGGGTCGAAGGTACCCGGGCACACCGCGCGCTTCACTGTGAGCGTCAGTCCTCCCCGTAGAAACGGAGCAGCGTCACCGCTGTATCGCCGTACCGGTACGTGCGTTCCTGTGCGAATCCAGCCGGCTCGGGCACCGCTCCCCCTGCCGAGTGCTCCCAGGCGAGCGCCGCTCCGTCGGCTATCGCGCCGGACCGGCCGAGCGCCTCGAGAGCGCGAGCGACCTTGCCTTGGTCGATTCTATAGGGCGGGTCACAGAACAGCAAAGCGAACGGGCCCATCGTCTGGACGCGCTTCAGGCCGGCCGCGAGCGCATCGCTGCCGACGACCGTCACCCGGTCGGTAACGCCGAGTGTCGCGACGTTGGAGGCGATCGTTTGCAGCGCCGCCCGGTCTTTCTCCACCAGCACCGCGCGCGACGCACCTCGCGACAGCGCCTCGCAGCCCAAGGCACCGGACCCTGCGAACAGGTCGAGCGTCACGGCACCGCCGAGGTCGCTGCCGAGCCGGTCCACGAGGAACGACATGAGCGCCTCGCGCACGCGGTCGCTGGTCGGCCGAGTCCCCTCGCCCTTCGGCGACACGAGCAGCCGCCCTTTGAGCTTGCCTCCGACGATCCTCATCCGGCCCGCACCCACTCCCAGTCGCGACCAAGGCTACGCCGCATCTCTTCCAGCAGGAGCGCATCGCGCGCGTCCGTGAGATGCGGATCATGGGACACGATACCCTGAGCGTCCTCGCGGGCCTCGGCTATCAGGTCGATGTCGCGAGCGATCGACGCCAGCCGCAGCTCTGCGAGCCCGTGCTGGCGCTCCCCAAGCAGCTGGCCTTCGCCGCGCAACAAGAGGTCGCGCTCGGCGAGCTCGAAGCCGTCCGTCGTGGTGACGAACGCCTCCATCCGTGCCCGGGCGTCACCCGTCTTCGGATCGGCGAACAGCAGCACCTCGCCGCCGTGGCCACCGCGCCCCACACGCCCACGGAGCTGGTGGAGCTGCGCGAGGCCGAAGCGCTCCGCGTCCTCGACGATCATCACCGTCGCGTTCGGGACGTCGACCCCCACCTCGATGACGGTCGTGGCCACCAGGACGTCGATGCGCCCTGCGCGGAAGTCCTCCATCGCAGCGGTCTTCTCGGACGGCCGCATCTGGCCGGTCAGCAGACCCACGCGAAGGTCCCTGAACACGCGCGTCCGCAAACGTTCAGCCTCGCGGATCGCGGCCTTGGCTTCGGTCGCCTCTGAGTCGTCGACCAGCGCGCAGACGACGTAGGCCTGACGGCCGGCACGCACCGCCACGCGGACGACGTCGTAGGCCTCGTCGCGCCCCGAGCGCGGCACGAGGCGTGTCAGTACGCGCTGGCGAGCACCGGCACGCGGGTGTTCCCGCAGGTAGCTGGCATCGAGATCGCCGTACACGGTCAGCGCGAGCGAGCGCGGTATAGGCGTCGCCGTCATGACGAGGAGGTCCACGGCGGTGCCCTTGCCGCGCAGGGCGAGCCGCTGCGTCACGCCGAAGCGGTGCTGCTCGTCCACGATCGCCAGGGTGAGGGCCTTGAACTCGACCGCCTCGGTCAGCAGCGCATGCGTGCCGAAGGCCACCGAGACGTCTCCGGACGCGAAGCCGGCGAGGATCTCGCGGCGCTCCGGAGCAGGCGTCGAACCGGTCAGGAGGCGCCAGGAGACACCCGCCGCGTCCAGCAGCGGCCCGACCGCACCCGAATACTGCCTGGCCAGCACCTCGGTCGGCGCCATCATGGCGGCCTGAGTATGGGAGTCCGCGCCCGCGGCCAATGCCAGCGCCGCGACAGCGGTCTTCCCTGTACCGACGTCCCCGAGCAGCATCCGGTTCATCGGGCGCGGCGAGGCCATGTCCGAGAGTATCTCCGCCAGCGCCCGCTCTTGGTCTCCGGTGAGCGAGAAGGGCAGCGCGTCGGCAGCCGACGACTTGGACTTGCCGTCGACGACATGTCTGAAACCCTTGCGCTCGTCGACGAGAGCGTGCCGTCTGCTCTCAATGCCGAGCTGCAGCATGAGCAACTCCTCGTACGCGAGCCTGCGGCGCGCGGCGTCGCGCGCGGCCATGTCCGGAGGAAAGTGGATGTCGTGCAGGGCCGTGGAGAGCGGCACCAGGCCCCGCGCGACGCGCACGGCCACCGGCAGCGGGTCGGGAACGTCGCCGAACTCGTCCAAGGCCTCGGCGACGAGGCGCCTGATCCAGTTGGAGGAAAGCCCCTCTGTCGCCGGGTGCACCGGCAGGATCCGGCCGAGCCAGGTGGCGTCGTCGGCCGAGCCGAGACGCTCCACGAACGGCGACCGCATCTGCCTCAGGCCGAACTCCATCTGCACGACGCCGGCGAACGCGACGCGGTCGCCGGGACGGAACCGTTGCGCCAGGTACGGCTGGTTGAACCACACGCCCACCAGCACCCCCGTGTCGTCCGTGATGGCGACTTCGGTGATGCTCAGCCGGGGACGCGGCCGTTTGACGACGACCTCATGGACCGTGCCGACAGCAGTGGCCTCCTGCCCGAGCGGCAGATGCGCCAGAGGCGCGGAAGTGCGCAGGTCGAGCCAGCGGCTCGGATAGTGACGCAGCAGGTCGCCGACGGTCTCGATGCCGATGTGGCCCAGCGCCTCTGCGCGTGTCGGGTCGACGAAACGGACCTCTGTCACCGGCCCGTCCAGCGCGGCGAGCCGCGCGACCCTGCCGGCCGCGGGCCGCTTCGGCTGCGCAGTCACCCCGCCGGTGTGTACGCCACGGCGACCGCGCGCGGGCCGACGTGCGTTCCGATCACGGCGCCGATCTCGTCGTACGTCAGAGCCGCTATCTCGGTCCCCGCGGAGCGGATGGCGTTGGCCAGCTCGTCCGCGAGGTTCTCGGCCACGGCGTGGATAACGACCACCTTGAGCGCTCCGAGCTTCTTGGAGCGATCGGCCACATGTTCCGCCATCTCGCGGATCGCCTTGTTCGTCCCCTTGGACTTCTTGAACGGCTCGATGATTCCGCCGGTGACCTGGAGCACCGGCTTGATGTTGAGCAGAGCCGCAGCCATGCCTTGTGCCCGTCCGGCCCGGCCGCCCTTCACGAGGTAGTCGAGGGTGTCCACGACGAAGAAGAGCTCGGTCTTGCTGGAGAGGTCGCGAGCCGCCTTCTCGACGCCGTCGAGATAGCCGTCCGCATCGCGCGCCGCGCACGCCGCATCGATGGCGAACATCATGGCGCCGGAGACGAACATGGAGTCGACGACCCGGACCGGCACCGGAGCTGTGCTCGCAGCCATGATCGCGGATTCGCAGGTACCGGACAGCTTCGCCGACAGATGGATCGAGACGATCCCTTCGGCGCCCTCGTCAGCCAGACGCTGGTAGACCTCAGCGAACTCGCCGGGGGTCGGCTGGGAGGTCGTGGGGAGCTGTGCGGCGGTCCTGAGGCGCGGGTAGAAGTCGCACGGCTTCAGGTCGGTCCAGTCGCGGAAGGTCTCGTCGCCGAAGTGCACCTTCAAGGGCACCATGCTGACGTTGCGCGCGGCGAGCGCGGCGGGTCCGAGGTCGCATGTGCTGTCGGTCACGATAGCTATCCGGGGCATGTCCGGTGCCTCCCTATTCGACGGCTAGGATCAGCGGGTAGAGCGGCTGCTCTCCGCGATGGGATTCGATCTCGAGCTCCGGGTGCGCCTCGGCGAGCGCGGCCACTATCGCGGCGAACTCCTCGTCGCAAAGGTCCTCACCGGCCAGGACGGTCATCGTCTCACCCTTCTGGGCGAGGATGTCCGCCAGTCGTGCGCAGACGTCGGCCACGTCGTTGCCGATCACCTCGATCTCGTGATCGATGATGCCGATGAACTGCCCGACCTTGATCGCGCCTGCCTTGCCCATGGAGTCCTTGATCGCGGTCGTGATCTCGGCCGTGGTGACGGCCTCGGCCGCCTGCGTCATCTCGGTAACGTTCTGCTCGAACGGCAACGAGGGGTCCGCGGCCAGCAGCGCGGCGAACGCCTCCGGGACCGACGTGGTCGGCACCACGGCGACCGGCTTCCCGGCGATTCCGACGGTCTGGTTCGCCGCGAGCACGATGTTGCGGTTGTCCGGGAGGACTACCACCGCTCGCGCCGGGACCCGCTCGATCGCCTCGAGCAGCTCGGCGGTCGAAGGATTCATCGTCTGCCCGCCCGACACGACCTCGTCGACGCCCAAGCTGCGGAGGATGTCCGCGAGTCCCGAGCCGGCCGCCACCGCCACGAACCCGAGCGGCTTGATCGCTGCCTCCTCGGCGCGCAACGCTTCGGCGCGCGCCTCGGTCTGCAGGCGCATGTTGTGGATGTGCACGTCCGATACGTCACCGCGCTCGAGACAGTACGCCAGGACCTGCTGGGGCTGATCGGTGTGCACGTGGATCTTGAGCTGGTCCGGAGCGCCCACCACGAGCTGCGACCCCCCGAGGGTCACGAGGAAGTCCTCGATGGCCACACGGTCCAGTCCCGACCCGTGCAGGAGGAACTCGGTGCAGTACAGGTATTCCGCATCGTCCCAGTCGTTCTCGGGCTCAGAAACCATGACCGGTGCGGCCGTGACGGACACGTCGAACTCGCGCAGGCCGTGCCCCGCGAGGCCGGCCGTGAACCCTTCCGCGATGATCGCCAGCCCATACCCGCCCGCGTCGACGACGCCGGCCTCCTTGAGGACCGGAAGCAGGTCCGGAGTCCGCTTGACCGATGCGTAGGCCGCGTCGACGACCGCCTCGAGCACCTGGTCGATCGACAGGGCGTCGTCCGCTGCAAGGCCGGCAGCTTCGCTCATGTCCCGAAGGACCGTGAGCATCGTGCCCTCGACAGGGCGCCGCACCGCCTGGAACGCCACGACGACGGCCCGGTCCAGACACGCGACGACCGTCGCTGTGTCGACGTGGTCGATGTCCACGAAAGGCTCGCACAGCCCCCGGAGCATCTGACTGAGTATGACGCCGGAGTTGCCGCGCGCGCCCATCAGCGAACCGTGGGTGACCGCGTGGGCGATCGCGGCGGCCGTCGGCGAGGGCCCGAGCTTTGCGACCTCGGACAGGACGGCCTCCATCGTCAGCGACATGTTCGTGCCTGTGTCGCCGTCGGGTACCGGGAAGACGTTGAGGCGGTTCACCTCGTCGCGACGGCTCTTGAGGGCTGAGGCCGCTGCCGTGATGAGGCCGGTGGCCGATGGGTGGTCCAGCGCGGAGGATGCGGTCACTTGCGCACCTTGATGCCCTGGACGTGGACGTGCACGGCGTCCACCCGTACCTCCGCGTGGTTCGAGACCAGGTACTTCACGCGTTCCGCCATGTTGTGCGCGACTTCGGCCAGATTGGTCCCGTATTCTGCGACCACGTAGAGGTCGAAGACGACGCCTTCACCATCGGACGTCACGCGGACGCCCTTGCGCAGCTTCTCCTGGGACAGCATCTGGGCGACACCGTCGCGCAGCGTCGGGCTGGCCATGGCGACGATGCCGTAGCACTCGAGCGCGGCGAACCCCGCGATGTCGGCGAGGACGTCGTTGCCTATCTGGATCGTACCGGTGGCCCGTGTGCTCATGCGCCCACCTCGCTATCTGTCACTGTCAGTGAATTGAGGTCAAACAGCAGCTCGTCCAAGGAGATCCCGTGCATCGTGGCGACGGAGGACAGCGTCTCCAGGTCCGCTCCCAGGCACGCCGCGCACGCAAGCCCGTGTCTCTCGAACACCGCAGCGGCCTCGGAGTGCGCGGTGAGAACCTCGCGGATCAGCGTGTCTGGGGTGTAGGCCATGAGTCCTCCCGCGCCTGTGGGACCGAGACGGCCTCACTCGGTCGACGACCTCACTATCCGGTGCGTTGCCGAGTATAGCGGTAGGTAAGCGCAGTCCGCATCCGGCGAGCGCACAACGGTCCGGTTGTCGCGTCGCGCTCCGCTGTGCTAACATGCCGTCCGCTTCACCCTGACACGAACCTCCACCCCGCGCCGGCATGACGGCGACGAGACTCGTAAGGAGACTGACCCATGTCGCAGGTCTGCAGCGTGTGCGGAAAGGCCCCGGCCGCCGGCCGCAACGTGAGCCATTCGCACCGTGTCACCAACCGCATCATCCGCCCGAACATCCAGCGCGTTCATGCGCTGATCGACGGCACTGTCAAGCAGGTCAACGTGTGCACGAAGTGCATGAAGGCCGGCAAGATCACCCGCGCTTAGAGACCGCTCCACCGCTTATCGACGGGAGCCCGGCTGACATCGAGTCAGCCGGGCTCCCGTGTGTTGTGGCACGCTTGCTCAGGCGTCGTCGGCCAGCCGGGGCTCCTCGGCCAGCAGCCCTATGAAGGCCTCCACGACCTCGGGATCGAACTGCTTGCCCGCGGCCGAGTTCAGCTCATCGAGCGCCGCGGAACAGTCGAGCGCCTCGCGATACGCCCGCGGGGACGTCATCGCGACGAACGCATCAGCCACTGCGAGGATGCGGGAGCCGACCGGGATGGAATCGCCGGCCAGCCCCATGTCGTAGCCGTCACCGTCGAAGCGCTCGTGATGGTGGCGGACCATGGGGGCGAGCCGCTCCAAGGACGGCACCTGGATCAGGACATCGGACGCTACCTTCGGGTGGGCGCGCACGAGCCCGCGGTCCACCGTCGACAGGGGCCGGTCCACAGCCCCGACCGAGCCAGTCGCGAGCCCCATGCCCAAGTCGTGCAGGATCGCTGCGATGCGCAAGGACACGAGGTCCTCGCCTTCGAGGCCGAGTTTCTGTCCGACGGCGACACACAGGGACGCTATGCGCTTGGAGGCGCCCTTCCGGTAAGGATCGTCGGATTCCAGTGCACTCGCCAGGGCTTCGAGGTTCGAAAGGTACAGATCCCAGCTCCGCTCGGCAGCCTGTGCGTTGCGGATCGCCACTGCGGTCTGGGAGCCCAGGATCGAGAGCGCACGCACGTATGCGTCGGTCAGCCGCGCAGGGAACGCGCGCGAACCGACATTGATGACCCCGAAGGAGCCCAGAGAGTCCGCTATAGGTACGCTGACCGACGACAGGACGCCGTGGCGGTGCTGGCCGGTCCGACCCGGCAGGTCTTCCACCAGCAGAGGCTCGGACGTCGAGTAGACCGTACCGGCGATGCCCTCCCCGCCCTGGACCTCTGTCGTATCCACGATGTCGGAGGAAAGACCCCGCGACACTGCGATACGGAGCATGCCCCCGTCCTCGTCCGGCACCATGATGCTGCCGGTCGACGCACCCGCGATCTGCATCGCCCTCTCGAGCGCTGAGACGAGCACGTCCTCGCCGGCCGCACCTGTCGCGAGGTCCTGCGCCGTCTGTAGCAGGAGCACTGCCGCATCCATCTCGGCGCGGGCCACGTGCACGGCAAGCGCAGCCGTGAGCGACCCTCGCAGGACCCCGGAGACCTCGTTCAGGACCACAGCGGACGGCGCGTCCAAGGCGCTGACGACGTCGACGGCGGCCACTCCGCGCACCTCCGGTGTGCCCACGGGTACGGCATACCGCCAGGTCGCGTCTCGACCCAGGATGGGTGGTGAGGGGTCCAGGCGCGCGAAAACAGCGGTCCGAGTGCGAGCGGCCGCCCCAAGGATCGTGTCCGAGAGCGGGACCGGATCGCTGGACGGCACCCGCGGACCGAACGCGGCAACAAGGCGCAGCGTGTCCGTGGGCCGGTCCTCGAGCCAGATGTGAGCGGTCAGCGTGTCGAAGCGCTCGGCCACCGCGTCATAGAAGGACATCAACACGACCGCAGGCTGCACCGAGAAGGGCGTGCGGACCGATGGTGCCGCGATGGCCTCCGACCGTTCGGTAGGTTCGTGATTGGAAACCGGCTCGTCCACTTCGGCTTCCTTCTCCGCCTCTGCCGGCAAGGCGGGCACACGCGCGGCTTCCTCGGGCTCGGGAGGCTGCGGCGAGGACTCGTCGGTCATCACGTCGGCGACCATCCCCTCTGCCGGCATCGAAGCCGGGCCACCCGACCGGCCGGAAGTGTCATCGGATGCGGATGCCTGGGCGACAGTGTTCGAAACCAGCGGGGCCGACGCGTTCCGATGCGGCGAGCGTCGGCCGATCCTCGTGAGGATGAGCGCTAGCACCACGAGGCCCGCCGCGGCGAAACCCGCAGCAGCCGATCCATCCCTGTAGGAGACGAAGGCGCACGCGCCTGCGCCGATCAGCGCGATGAAGACCAGAAATGCGCGCACCCTCACACTCCCTGTCACCTGGACGCCCGGCGGATTGCCCCTCACGAGTCAGTATAGACCCGCCGATTCCCCATCCTGAACGGTGATCGCGACGATACCGTTCGTCGCCGTGACCGTGAACGGACCTCCCTCTGCCCGATTGCTCACGCCATGGCCGGACAACACCGGCAGAGCGACGTCATCGAGAGGCCAGACCGCTCCGTCGATCGTCACGCGCGTACCCACGGTCAGAGCGATCACGCTGACGACCTCGGCGGCCCGCAGCTCGAGCCGGACGGTCTCGGAGGCGCTGCATACGAATCCCGACCATCCCGGCTCACGAACCGACGCGCCCGCGCCCGCCCGGGTCAGAGCGCCCACCGCCGCGAGCGTGTGGTCGATGCGCGAGGTGAAGGCGGCAGTGAGCACGATCGGGGCGTCCCACATCGCCATCGCACATGCGATCGCGAGTTCGAGGTCGGTCGCGTCCTTCTGTGCCGGATGGATCTCCACGATGGCCCCCAGCGCCTCCAAGCGCTGGGGCGCGCCCAGGAGCGAGCCGTCGAAGTCCCCCACCACCGCGTCGGGGACGCGGCCGAGTCCGACGCACCACTCCCCCGCGGCATCCGCAGCCACCACATGGGCCGACGAGGCGAGCAGGTCCCGGTAGAAGCCGTCGTGCTCAGGCAACGGCGCCGCTCCCACCACCAGCGTGTGCTTCATCGCGGCGGCACCGCCTTCTCGAGCGCCGGCATCAGGACCAGCATCGCCGCGAGGCAGGCGGCCGCGGAGAGCGGGACATACAGGTTGTAGATCGCCGAATAGGCCGCAGCAGCGCCAAGCGCACCTGCGCTGGAGAACGCGGACTGCCCGTCCGCGAGCGGGCCTCCCATGATCGTGGTGGCGAAGAACACCACTCCCGAAGCGAAGTGCGCCGCATAGCGGCCGAGCGAAGCCACGACCACCGCCGCGGGAACGACCCAGCTCACCGCGGCCGCGGTCCGGCCGGCCACCATGAGGCGACGCCACAGCGGCATCCACAGGCCCGCCAGTCCCCCCACCAGTGCGAACGCGATCGGGTAGTCGAGGAACAGCTGCACCCAGTGCACGAAGAACGGCTCCATGAAGTAGTCGACCACCCCGAAGAGCGCTCCTGCTACAAGGCCCGCCACCGGCCCGCGTCGCAGGCCCAGCACGAGGAGCGGGAGCATCTCGAGCGACACGGATCCTCCGGCGGGCATCTGCCACACGCGGACGAAGTGCAGCACCGCCGCAAGCGCCACCGTGAGCGAGATCTCGACAAGGACCCTCGTCTTGGTACCGGTCATCGCCACCATTCCCTTCGCGCCGGGGTCACCGGTGCATCGCGACGACCGCGCGGGGATGGTGCAGAGCGGAGGGGTCTCCTCCGGATCCGTCGTGCGGCGCCGCATTACCGGCACCGTCGTCTTCTCGGTCGCGACCAGTCACGCGGGTCGCCTCTCAGCCGCGCTTCATGCGGCTCCCGACACGGTTCTTCTTCATAGACGGGCACGCATCTCTGCGCACTCCGATACTACCAGAGCACGGCGACGGTCACTCCATGCCTCGCAGGTAGGAATACGGGTCGACCCATCTGCCCCCCGGACCCATCTGGAAATGGAGATGACACGCCCCGCCGGCCGCGTTGCCGGTATTCCCGACGTAGCCGATCAACTGACCGGCCTTCACGTGCACGGTCCCCTTGATGGCGTAGTGGTCCAGATGGGCGTAGTAGTAGGACCAGCCGTTGCTGCCGGTCAAAGTGATCGAGTTGCCACCGAGACTGTTCCAATGCGGCCTCGCCGTGCCGCTCGTGACGGCCAGGACCGGGGTCCCACGCGGAGACATGATGTCGGTGCCCATGTGGTGCCGCCCACCGGACCGCGGCGCGCCCCACGTGTCGGAGTAGTAGTGGATGCCGTGCACCGGGAAGACCAGGCCGTTCGGTCCGGGAGGGTGCTTCGAGCCCGACGTCTTCGCGATCGACGCGAGCACGCGGTCGTACTGCGCCTTCTTCGCCGAGAGCTGCGCTTGCAGCGCGTTGTAGTCCTTGCGGGCGGCCGCCACGTCGACCTTCTCGGTCTTGGTGTCTTCGACGAATGAGGCGCGGTCCGCCTCAAGGTTGGTCCGCGTGTCCTTGACGGTCGCTATCAGCTCAGCGTCGGTCATGGCGATCGTGGTGATGAAGTCGATCCGGGTCACGAACTCGTCCCACGAGGTCGCGCCGAACACGAAGTCGAACACGCCGAGGTCGCCGCCCTGGCGATACATGGCGTCAGCGCGCGCACCGAGCGCGTCCTCGGCGATCGTCAGCTTCTTGGTCGCCGACTTGATCCGCGCGTCGGTCTGCTTGATGCGGTACTGCGTGTTCTCGAGTTTCGTGACCGCGGCATCGTACGCGTCGCCCGCAGGCGCCGCCTCCTGGCGCAACGCTTCGAGTTGAGCTTTCAACTGCGCGACCGTGGCCGCCTGCGCCGGTGCGGGCAAAGCCGCGACCGACGTGATCGAAAGCGTCAGAACGACAAAGACCTGAACGAACCGGGCCCGCCACGTGGCCGAGGCCAAACCCAGATACCGAAGACGCATCACTGCCTCGCGTACAACTGGGCGAGAGCCCGGTATATGTCGTTCGCGACCACTTCGAGCCAGTGCTCGTCCGCGAAGGACGCCGCATCACTCGAAGACGCGAAGGATCCCAGGCTGAGGCGGACGCCTGGAAGCCCCGAGCCGGACAGGACAGGGTCCCCCGACGCAGTGAGGGTGGAGATCGTGGACATGTCGACGCGAAGCGACGCGAACACGGCATCAGCCAGCGGCCCGGCCGAGACGGCCGCCTGCCCTGAGGCACTGTCAGCTGGCATGGTGAGAAGGACCATGCCCTCGAGGCTCGAGGGCTGCATGGAGAACCCGATAACGGCTGTGGCACTCGTCTCCTTGGCGGTGAGCGCACGGTCCGCCGGAGTGACCGCGGGTGAGGTGACGTCACTGTCCCGTGTCATCGTGACCGTGGCGCCCGCAGCGCTGAGCAGAGCGGCGACTCTGGTCGCGACGTCCATGCTCACGTCCGCGGGATCACCCGGGTTCGCCGGCGCCGGATCCAGGATGAAGCCGACGCCGCCGAGGTCCGATGGGGAGATCGCGCCCACGGATGTGGCGAGAGTGAGCCTCACGGAGTCGCCTGTCGAGACCGGCGTGCCCGGTGCGGGCATCGAGGCAATCACGGTGCCGGAGTCGGCATCGGGGACAGCGGTCGCGAACGTCACGCTGAGCCCTTGAGCGCGAAGCGCGTTGCGAGCGGTGTCCAGGTCCTGTCCGATCACGTCCGCCAAAGCGAACGAATCGGATCCGGCCGACAGGTCCACGACGACCACGCTGCCCGGCGCGACGAGCAGGCCTACCGTGGGCTCCTGCGCGGCGATGGAGTCTTTGGCAATCGTCGCAGAGAACGGGGTGTCCCGTATCTGCAGCGTCAGACCGAGGGCGGACACGCGCTCGGCCGCCTGCGCGCGCGGGATGCCCACCAGGTCCGGTATGCGGACGGTCCGGTCGGGCAGCAACATGAATGTGGTGACGAGCACTGCGACAACGAGCGCGACGGCCGCGGCCCCGAGCAGCAACGGGCGACCGTGAGGCAGGCGCTTCAGCCAGTCGCGGACGCGACCGAGAGCAACGCCCGCGGCCCCGAGCAGCAACGGGCGACCGTGAGGCAGGTGCTTCAGCCAGTCGCGGGCGCGTCCGAGAGCGCCGGCCCAGCCAGCGCCCAGCGTGCTCGCGAGCGGAGCGCGCTCGGAACTCGCGTCGTGACTATCGGTATGCGGGCGCCTATGCCCGGTACCGGATGCCGCATGCCTGTGGACTCCGCTTCCGTGGCGCCCCTTGGAGGGGGTCATCATGCGCGCAGTATACCAATGCCGTGTTGCCCCCATAGCCGCGAGCGGCGTATCATGCCGCGCGTCCGCTCCTACGGGGAGCGGAGTTCAGGTCGCTCGAAAGGTCAACCATGCCCTCCTACGACTTCAAGTGTGTGAAGTGCGCCCATATCTGCGAAGTGACGCGGTCGGGCAGCGACGATTCGCCGGTCCCCTGCCCCGAGTGCGGCGGCGACACGAAGCAGGTCTTCCATCCAGTGGGCGTCCACTTCAAGGGTTCCGGATTCCACAACACCGACTACCGCCGCCCGGACAAGCCGGCCGAGACCGCATCGTGCGCGAGTGCCGGTGACAGCGCCGGGTGCGCAGGATGCCCAGCCGCCGAGTAGCCGCACCACCTCCGGTCGAACAGAAGGGCGGCCCCGCAGGGCCGCCCTTCCCGTAGCTCGAGTATCGGGACGCGCTCAGTCCCTCCTCACCCAGAACTTCTCCGTGCCGGTGCGATAGATGGTATCGATGAAGCGCACTGTCTTGCTCTTGGCGTCCATCGCCACCGAGTTCGTGCGCGCGCCGCCTGCGAAGTACCTGACCCCGCGAAGCAGCTCGCCGTCGGTGACGCCGCTGGCGATGAAGGCCGCCTCGTCCGTGTTGACCAGCGTGTCCATCGTCAGGACTTCGTCGATGCACGGCGTGCCCATCGCCACCGCGCGCGCCTTCTCTTCGTCGCTGCGCCATGCGAACCGGCCCATGAACGTGCCTCCGATGCACTTCATCGCGGTGCATGCGAGCACGCCTTCGGGAGCGGCACCGATACCCAGGTACAGGTGGATCCCCGTGCCTTCGATCGCCGTCGCCACCGCGCCGAAGACGTCACCGTCGGTGATCAGCCGGATCCGTGCGCCTGCTGCCCGGACCTCGCGGATCAGGTCGGCGTGTCGCTCGCGCTGCAGGATGCAGACGACGATGTCCTCGACGGGGCGCTTCATGGCCGCAGCCACAGCGCGGATGTTCTCCGTTGGCGAGGCGTCCACGTGCACCGCGCCGGCAGCCTCGGGGCCGACCGCCACCTTCTTCATGTACGTGTCCGGCGCGTGAAGCAGCGTGCCCTTCGGGCCGAAGGCCAGAACCGCAAGAGAGTTGGACTGGCCATCCGCAGTGAGGTTCGTCCCCTCGAGCGGGTCGACCGCGATATCGATCTCCTCGCCACCGGCGCCCACCTTCTCGCCGATGTAGAGCATCGGGGCCTCGTCACGCTCCCCTTCCCCGATGACGACCGTTCCGGAGATCTCCGTGGAGTTGAACGCCTGGCGCATGCCCTCGACCGCAGCGTCGTCGGCAGCGTGCCTGTCCCCCTTGCCCATCCAATGCCCTGCAGCCAGCGCAGCGGCCTCGGTGACTTCCAGCATCTCGACGATCCGGGTGGTGCGCATACGGTGTCCCCTCACTCGTCATGGCGCCGTCGGCGCCGCGATTCCTATCTGACGCGCTCCAACACAGCCACGAAATGCCCGTCCGGTCCTCCGGAGGTCGGGAGCGACTGGAACCAGCCGTCCTCTGTCACTCCCCCGGCGAACTCCTCGACCGGTGTCCCCGCCAGCGGCGCTGTCATGAACGCACCGCCCACGTTGCGCAAGAACTCCGCGACCACGTCGTGGTTCTCGCGACGGCTCACGGTGCAGGTAGAGTAGACCACCCGCCCGCCGACCCTGACAAGAAGGGCAGACTGCTCCAGCATGCGCCCCTGCAGGTCCGCCAGGCGGTCTATGTCATCAGGGGCGATCCGCCAGCGCTTCTCCGGGCGGCGCCGAAGCGACCCCAGCCCGCTGCACGGAGCATCGAGAAGCACCGCGTCCGCGCACCCGAGCGCGGGCAGCCCTGCTACCGCGCCCATATCGGTCGCGTCACCGACCACCGGGATGACACCGGGAACGCCCAGTTCTGTCATCCGGCGCGTCAGTACCTGGGCCTTGAACTCGTGGATGTCCAGCGCGTAGAGCTCGCCCGGGCCGCCCGTGGCCACACAGGCTGCCTGGACCTGTGCGGTCTTGGTCCCGCGACCCGCTGCGACGTCGATGATGATCCCACCGGGAGCGGCACACTGCAGCGCAGCGACCTGAGCCGCCGCGTCGGTCACGAGTGCGAACCCGCGCGCCACAGCGGCTCCGCGCACGGCGGAGTGCGGCTCGCCTGCCAGCAGACAACCCGGCGCAGCGACCAACTCCGGTTGCGCCCCGTCGGCAAGCAGCGCATCCATCGTCTCGACCACGGAGCCCTTGAAGGGGTTCGACCACAGATACAGCGGCGCCGGCTCGAGGTCGGCCCGAAGGACCGCCGCCGCGGTCTCCCGCCCCAGTTCCTCGATCCAGCGCTGCACCAGCCAGAGCGGGTGAGCGGTGGCACGGGCGAGTGCGGCATCGTCGGTGTGCGGGTCGCCCCAAGGGAACGTGTCCGCATCAGCCGCGATCCTGCGCAGGACAGCGTTCGCCAGGCCGGAGGCCTGCGAACGCACGGACCGAACCATGTCGACACCCTCGTGGACGGCCGCACGCGCAGGGGTCCGCATGAAGAGCAGCTCATACGCGGAGAGGCGCAGCGCGTCCCGGACCGGGGGCTCGATGGCACGCGGCCTGTCGAGGCAACGGTCGATCGCCTCGTCCAGCGTCCCTATCGTCTGGAGCGCCCCGTAGGCCAACCGGGTCGCGAGCGCGGTGTCTCGAGCGTCGAGCCCGGCCGCACGCAGGACCGCGTCCAGAGTCTCCGGGCCGAAGGCGGTGCGTTCGCGGACCCGCTTCAGGACCGCGAGTGCCGCGCGGCGCGCTGGTGCGATGCTCATACCTGACCCCATTCGCATCCGCCGTGGAGCCGAGCGCCGCGTACGTAGGCCTCGGCGCTCATGGCTGAACGGCCCTCGGGCACGATCGCGTCCAGCCGTATGGCGCCGTCCGCGACGCCCAGGACGAGTTCGCGCTCGCACGAAGCCATCCCCGACACCACCCAACCGTCATGGCGATGCGCCGAAAGCACGGTGATGCTTCGGCCCATGATCGCCACGCGGCACGGGGCGTGGGGACCCGAGGCCCGCACGCGCGCGAGCGCCTGTTCCACCGTGATCGTCGGATCGAGGGCGACGTCCGCGCGCGTCACTTTCGCGGCGTAGGTGGCCTGACTCTCGTCTTGGTCATGCCACTCGAGCGAGCCGGCGGCCAACCCTTCCAGAGCGCGTCGCATCGCCACTGCTCCGACGACGGCCAGCTCTCCGGTGAGGTCATCGGCCGTCCTGGCGTCGACAGGGACAGTCTCCTGCATGCACCACGGGCCGGTGTCGAGCCCCTCCTCCATGCGCATGACCGATACGCCCGTCAGCGTGTCACCCGCCAGGATCGCTCGCTGCACGGGAGCTGCGCCGCGCCAGCGCGGCAGCAGCGACGCGTGCACGTTCAGACATCCATGGCGCGGGACCGCGAGCACATCCGGCGGCAGCATCGCCCCGTAGGCGGCCACGACGATCACATCCGGATGGTCCGCCTGAAGCCGGGAGACGGCGTCGGCTCCGCGGAGGGTGGGCGGCTGACGGACCACGACGCCCGCTGCCAACGCAGCCTGCACGACCGGGGGCTGCGAGATCCTGCGCCCTCGGCCGGTCGGGCGGTCCGGGCGCGAATAGACGGCCAGCACCTCGTGGTCGGACAGCAGCATGGCGAGCGTCGGAACAGCGAATGCCGGCGTCCCCATGAATATGACCCGCATCGGCACCCCTCTCCCGTCGGTCGTCAGCGTTCTTCGGCCGCTTCCCGGTACCTGCGCATCGCCGCCCGGCGTTCTTCCGGCGTCGCCCGATCGATGATGAGCAAGCCGTCAAGATGATCGGTCTCATGCTGCAGGACTCTCGCGAAGAAGCCTTCGGCCTCGAGCCTGACCGGAGCGCCCTTCACGTCGAGCGCCTCGCAGACACACGAGACGGCACGTTCCACCGGGACGGTGATACCCGGAAGGGAGAGGCATCCCTCGTCGTCGACATCCGTCTCTTCCGATGTCTCGACGATCAGCGGATTGCACAACGCAACGAGCCCGTCCTCCAAGTCGAAGACGATCACGCGCTTCTGCACGCCGACCTGAGTGGCGGCAAGCCCGACTCCAGGAGCGTCGTACATCGTCTTCGCCATCGAGCGGACCAGTCGCATGAGCTCCTTGTCGGAGGCAGGATCGACCAGTGCCGCTGGCTGTTTGAGAGCTGGGTTGGGGTGTACGAGGATGTCCACGCGCGTGTCCTGTGTGTCGGGGGTCTTGAGTCCGCCTCTACGAGCGAAAGGTGAGGCCCGCTGAGGGATTCTACCGCAGCGTCGCTACATGAGGTCCACGGGATCGACGTCAGGAGCAAGGGACACGCCATCCTCGATCGTCGCTTGCGCGATCGCGTCTCGTAGCATGCGGGCCAGGTCGGACCCCACAGGGCCCTTCACGAGCACATGCCAGCGGAAGGCCTTCTTGATGCGCGCGAGTGGCGCCGGCGCCGGGCCCAGGACGACACACCCCGGCAGCGCCGTCCGACGCGCTGCCTCAGCGACCGACGTGGCGGACCGCTGCGCGGCGGCAGACGACTCGCCTGACAGCACGACGCGGGCGATCCGGCCACACGGCGGATAGCCGAGCTCGGCGCGCGAGCGAAGCTCCTCTTCGTAGAAAGCGCGCGGGTCGTGGTTCGCGGCGGCGAGGATGGCCGGATGGTCCGGCCAGTAGGTCTGGATCACAACGTGCCCTCCGGCCGCGCCGCGGCCCGCCCTGCCGGAGACCTGCTCCAGCAGTTGATAGGTGCGCTCGCCGGCCCGGAAGTCCGGCATGTGCAGCGTGGTGTCGGCGTTGATGACGCCGACGAGCTCCACCTCGGGGTAGTCGAGGCCCTTTGCCACCATCTGTGTGCCGAGGAGCACGCCACACGACAGCGCCTCGAATTCCGCCAATCTCTTCTCATGCCCGCCGTGGCCCGAGGTCGTGTCTGCGTCCATCCGCACGACGGGCAAACCGGGCGCCAGCGCTGCCAGCTCGGTCTCGACGCGCTGCGTGCCTGCGCCGAACTGCCGCAGATAGGGACTGCCGCACTTCGGGCAACGCGCCGGGAGTTCGGACTTCGCGCCGCAGTGATGGCACACGAGCCGGTCCCCGACCTCGTGGTAGGTCAACGAGACGGAGCATGACTCGCACGTGGGAACGTGCCCACACTCGCGGCACAGAACGAACGAGGCGGATCCACGGCGGTTCAGGAGGAGCACGGCTTTCGATCCGCGCGCCTCGACATCACGCAACCCCTTCTGGAGCGGGCGGGAGAACATGGAGCGGTGCCCTTCCCGGAACTCCTGCGCCATGTCGACGATCTCGACCGGTGGCAACGCACCGCCCGCGACCCTCTCGTCCAGCACGACTCGCGTATATGCGCCGGTGCGTGCCAGCTCCAGGCTCTCCATCGACGGTGTTGCGCTTCCGAGCACGAGCACCGCGCCGGAGTCCGCACACAGACGCTCGGCCACCACCCGCGCGTGATACCGCGGGGCCGACCCCTGCTTGTAGGACGAGTCGTGTTCTTCGTCGATCACGACCAGTCGAAGCCCCGTCGCCGGTGCGAAGAGCGCCGAGCGCGGTCCGACCACGACCCGAGCTTCCCCTGCCCGCACGCGGTCCCACTGGTCGTAGCGCTCGCCGGCCGAAAGCCTGCTGTGCAGCACGGCCACCAGTTCGCCGAAACGCGACCTGAACCGCCCGACCGTCTGCGGCGTGAGGGATATCTCAGGCACGAGCACGATCGCCGACCCACCCGCCGCGATCACGTCCTCGATCGCACGGAGGTACACCTCGGTCTTGCCAGAGCCCGTGATGCCGTGCAACAGCACGGTCGCGCCGGGTTCGGCAGAGGCTATCGCCGCCAGCGAGGCCTGCTGCCCCGCCGCCAGGACCTCATGACGGTGCGCGGGCCGGGACGGAGGCAGGACTCCGCGCATCCGCCTGCGCATCTCGATGCGGACCGCGCCGGCCTCGGCGAGCGCTTTCACGGCCGCGTCGACCGAGCCCAACTCGGCGGCGAGCTCCGCCGCGCGCACCGGGCCTGCGGCGACAGCCTCCATCACTGAGCGCTGCATCGTGGCGCGCGCCTTGGGCACGTAGCCGGACTCGGGGACGGCGATCACCCAACGGTCGTCGACGGCCCCCGTTGATGGAGGCACGAGAGCCCACGTGCGCTGCAGGGCGCCGGCGCGGGCCAGCTCGGACGCCGCCGAAGGGAACCTCGCGTCGATGGCTCGCAGGGCTGCGACCGTAGCTGCCCCCGCGGCCACAGCGCTCCATGCAGCGGACCGCACTGCGCCGTTGGGACGCTCCCCCAGCACGCCGTAACGGCACACAGCCGACGGCGAACCACCGGGCGGGAGGAAGAGGTGCATCGCGTCAGCAAGGGTGCAGACGTACTCGCCCGCGATCCATGAGGCCAGAGCGAACGCGCCCGGCAGGAACCTCGGCTCGCCGAGGACCGCCTCGAGCGGCCGCAGCGTTCCCGCGAACGCCGTAGTGGCGAAGCGCTCCACGACGTAGCCGATCACACGCTGGCCTCCGAACGGGACGAGCACGGGCACGCCGACGGCCGCCGCTGCCGCAAGCTCCGGCGGCACCGCGTAGTCGAACGGCTCGGTCAGCGCGCGCGTGGCCACGTCGATGACGACGCGCGCCACCGGCTGGTCCGTGCCGGGCGTCTTGTGGGGTTCTGTTTCCATGTCTCGCAGCATAGCGGAGGCCGCCGACATCGATGCCGACGGCCTCCGCTATGCGTGCCTGGTGTTGGCGCTATTCGCCGAGTAACGCGCGCAGCGCATCGACCCTGTCGGTCCGCTCCCACGTGAAGTCCGCGTCGTCCCGGCCGAAGTGACCGTACGCGGCGGTCTTCTGGTAGATCGGGCGGCGGAGATCCAGGTCGCGGATGATCGCTCCCGGACGAAGGTCGAACGTCGAAGCGACGGCCCGCTCGATCCGCTCGATGGCCACGGTCTCGGTCCCGAACGTCTCGACGAGTATCGAGAGCGGGTGCGCCACGCCGATGGCGTAGGCGAGCTGGATCTCGCAACGCGCCGCGAGGCCCGCGGCGACCACGTTCTTCGCGACCCAGCGCGCGGCGTACGACGCTGACCGGTCGACCTTGGTGCAGTCCTTGCCGGAGAAGGCACCGCCCCCGTGACGGCCCATGCCTCCGTACGTGTCCACGATGATCTTGCGGCCGGTCAGGCCGGAATCCCCCATGGGGCCTCCGATGACGAAGCGCCCGGTGGGGTTGATGAAGATGTCGGCGTCGGCCACCTCGTACGCGATCGACTCGGTCTCGAAGACCGGCTTGATCACGTGCTCGATCAGGTCAGGCCGGATGAGCGTCTGCACGTCCGCGGTCTCGGCGTGCTGTGTCGAGATGAGGACCTTCTCGACTGCGACCGGCTTGCCGTCGACATAGCGGACCGTGACCTGTGTCTTGCCATCCGGGCGGAGGTACGGGAGCACGCCCGCCTTGCGCACCACCGTCAGGCGCTCGGCGAGACGGTGGGCGAGGTGGATCGGCATCGGCATGAGCGCGGAGGTGTCGTCGCACGCGTAGCCGAACATCATGCCCTGGTCGCCGGCGCCGATGAGGTCCAGCGGGTCGGTGTCGCCCTTCTTGGCCTCGACGGCCTCGTCCACACCCATCGCGATGTCAGCGCTCTGCTCGTGGATCGCCGTGAGCACACCACAGGTCTCGTAGTCGAAGCCGAACCGCGCGTCGGTGTATCCGATCTTCTTCACGGTCTCGCGGACGACCTGCTGGATGTCCACGTAGGCGTGGGTGCGCACCTCGCCGCCGACCACGATGAGTCCGGTCGTCGCGAACGTCTCCACGCCGCAGCGTACGTACTCGGGATCCGCCACGCTGCCGGAATCGGTGCAGGAGCCCTCGGAGGACAGCTCGCCCTCGCGGCGGATGATCGCATCCACAACCGCATCCGAGATCTGGTCGCACATCTTGTCGGGGTGTCCCTCGGTGACCGACTCCGAGGTGAACATGTACTCGCGCTTCGCCATGCCGACTTCCTCTCTTCCACGACAACGAAAGGACCCCCGCCTCCTGACATGAGGACGAGGGCCGGGCTGAGGACGCGCATAACGCGACGCGACTCGCTCTTCCCTCATCTGTCAGGCGCGGTTCTTGATGCCTGCCGCAATTTGGCACCTTGCTCCATTTTCGAAGCAGGTTGCCGGGGCGTCACCGGGTGCGGTCCCTCGGCCCTCTGCACTCCCCTCTCGGGAAGCGCCTCTTGATGAGTCGCCTGTGACGATACCATCCCGGGCACCGCGGGGGAAGCGGTCCGGGTCGGGAGGCGGTACCATATTGAGTCGCACGAAGGATTCAACCGATCCGAAAGGCCACCCGTTGTCCGCACCCGTCCGCGTACGCTTCGCCCCGAGCCCCACCGGCCACCTACACATCGGCGGGGCCCGCACCGCTATCTACAACTGGGCCTTCGCCCGCAGGATGGGCGGCACCTTCATCCTGCGGATCGACGACACGGACCCGGAACGCTCGACCGACGAGAATGTCCAGGCGATCCTGCGCGGGCTGCGCTGGCTCGGGCTCGACTGGGACGAGGGGCCTGAGGCCGAGGGCGCTCACGGATCGTACTTCCAGACGCAGCGCATGGGCACCTACACCGACGCGCTCGAGTCGTTGCGCGCCTCCGGACACGCGTACCCCTGCTTTTGCACCGCCGAGGTCCTCGAAGAACGGCGCCAGGGTGCGCGCACGGCCGGAGGCTTCGCCGGCTACGACCGGCGTTGCCGCTCGCTCGATCCCGCGGTCGTTGCGGAGCGTCTCGCTGCAGGCGAGCCCCACGTCTGGCGCTTGGCGGTCCCGCTCGATCGCGAAGAGGTCGCGTTCGAGGACGCCATCAGGGGCGCGATGTCCTTCCCCCAGTCGGCGCTCGACGACTTCGTGCTGGTGCGTACCGACGGCACCCCGACGTACAACTACGCGTCGGTGGTCGATGACGCGCTGATGGAGATCACACACGTCATCCGTGGCGACGACCACCTCTCCAACACCCCCCGCCAGATCCTCGTGTTCGAAGCGCTCGGGCACGAAGTGCCGGTCTTCGCCCACCTCCCGATGATCTGGGGCGCCGACGGAAAGCGCCTCAGCAAGCGCCACGGAGCCACGTCCGTGGAGGCGTACCGCGACGAGGGCTACCTTCCCCAGGCGGTCCTCAACTACCTGGCGTTGCTCGGCTGGTCGCTCGACGGCGAGACCACGATCGTGTCGCGCGAGATGCTCGCCGCTTCCTTCGCGCTCGACCGCGTCTCCCACAACCCGGCGATCTTCGACACGGAGAAGCTCGACTGGATGAACGGCGTGTACATCCGGGAGATGACCCCCGATGCGTTCGCGGACGTCATGACGCCGTGGCTCGTGGACGCGGCGCTGCTAACGATGGAGGACGCAGCGTCCCAGCGGGATCGGCTCACCGTACTTGCGCCGCTCGTGTCCGAGCGGATCAAGAGGCTCGACGAGATCGTGCCGATGGTCTCGTTCCTCTTCATCGACGCGGTGGAGATCGACCCCGCGGTCGCGGCCAAGGTGCTGGGCGCGCCGGGAGCTCGCGACGGCCTGGCAGCGGCTGCTCAGGCGCTCGCCGCGCTCAGGGCCTTCGACGCTCCGGTGATCGAGGAGGCGCTTCGCGCCCTGCCCGAGCGGCTGGGCATGAAAGCCAAGGTGCTGTTCCAGGCGGTGCGTGTCGCGGTGACCGGAGCGACGGTCAGCCCGCCGCTCTTCGAATCGATCGAGCTCCTTGGCCGCGAGCGGACGCTCGCACGGCTTGAGGCCGCCCTCTCGATCGCGGTTGACGACCCCGCTACCCATCCGTAGAATCATTCCCCGCGCCCCGACCGGTGTCGGGCGCGGATAAGCCTCATTGGGGCGTAGTCTAATGGTAGGACAGCGGGTTCTGGTCCCGTGTGTGAGGGTTCGACTCCTTCCGCCCCAGCCATGAGGTCTTGTATCGGCTCTGCATCTTGGCCCGTTCGTCTAGCGGTTAGGACATCGCCCTCTCAAGGCGGAGATCACGGGTTCGAATCCCGTACGGGCTACCAGCGCGACACACTGTCCCACCTGCGGAGACTTCTCCGAATGCAGGTGGGACGTTCGCGTTTCAGGACCCAACGCGGCCGGGATGCACCTATCCATGCACTTATTCGCCCGCTGCCGCCCCCCACGCGAGGTCATAGGCCGCGACCGCCTCGCGCTTGCGCGCGCCGAACGCGTGCCGCTAGACTCTGGGCAGGACCAGCCCTGAGTGCGCTGGCACCCAGGCCATCGTGACCGCGCGTACTCGAGCGATATCATCTCGGAGCACCACCAAGGCCGCAGGTCCTGCGGCGCGTTCTGTTCCCCCGAGGCCCCGGTAGAGAGGTCACCCGGATGCCAAGTCGGTCCCTGGTGCTGTTGTCGTACGGTGGACGTGACGACCAAGTCGCGGAGACGAAGTACGCGATTCTCTCGGCCTATCGCTGGGCGCGCCCGTCTGACGGTATTGAGATCGTCCTCTACACAGACAATCCGAGCAGATTCGACGATATGCCGGTGCGGCTGCGACCCATAGCTGCGGAGGAACTCGAAGGGTGGACAGGCCCGGAGGGTTACCAATACCGGCGCAAGCTAGAGGTGTTGCGGGATGCGCTCATTCAAACAGGCCGTCCGGTGGTCTTCGTCGATTCCGATACCTGGTTCCGAAGGTCGCCTGCCCGGCTGTTCGACAGGATCGGCCGCGGCCGATCCATCATGCATGTCAGAGAGGGAAACCTGAGGGGCCGCCCCTTCCCACAGTACTGTCATGATTTCGTCGATTGTGTAGAGAGTCGCACCTGGAAGACGTCCTCCGGAAGTCCGCTCGACATCACTTCAGACGTGGTGTGGAACTCTGGCGTCATTGGACTCGATCCGCTGGATAATGTCCTTGTGGACGACGCCTTGGCTTTGATCGATCAGGTCTACTGCAAGTGCGAGCTCTGGTTTCTCGAGCAATTCGCCATCGCGTTCTTCCTGATGCGCAGCACTGACGTTCGGGGCGCCTCCGACATAGTGTTCCATTATTGGCCGAAGGACCTTAGGGAGGCCTTTCACCCCGCTCTTCTGAGAGAATTGGATCGGACTGCAGACCTTGCTCCCAAGGAACGCGCCGACGAGCTTCATCGCTTCAGACCACGGCTTCACGGTGTGGGGCAGCTGAAGTACGTCATAAAGCAGGCGTATCGGTTGACTGGCAAGGTGTGGCGGAGCAGCCTCCCCGGCAGCGCGACTTAGCGTCGAACCGAGAATGGAGACTCCGCGATTCTCGCTTCCAACAGCTGTCGGCCCACGATGTTCTGGCGAAGTTTCAACCTTCGTGATTCGGAAAGGGAACAGAGCAGCGGGTGGCCTGAGTATCACGGGTTCGAATCCCGTACGGGCTACCAGCATTCTGACCTGCGGGAACATCGTTCATAGCGGGCGGCTACGGGCTCTCTGAGCCGCACCGAATGGGGGCCATGCGCCTATGGAGACGTGCGCGGCCCTCTTTGCGCTCCCCGCGCCCTCATGATCTGGCGCTGCGAAGATGGCCAACATACACACGAAGGTGGCCAAGCTGTGACGTGGTAGACACTGGCCATGTTCGGCCTACTCCCCCGCCGCGACAGCGCGCCACGCCGCGTCGTATGCGTCGACCGCTTCGCGCTTCCGAGCATCGAAGGCGTGACCGTAGATCCGCAGCAGCACGTCCGGCGAATGCCCGCTCATGGACGCGATCGTCACGGCGTCGTATCCGAGCGCGATCATCTGCGAGCACCACGAATGCCGGAGCACATGCGGCGTCACGTCGATGGTGTGGCGCTTTGCCAGCGAACGGAAGCGGCTCGTGTAGTCCTCAGGCGCGAGGATCGCGCCCGTCGGCGTTGCGGCGATGTAGTCCTGCGCCGGTGGCGGTATCGGTCCTGAGTCGTCGCCGCGAGCTTCCGCGATGCCCATTCGCGCGTGTAGAACGCCGCAT
>DATCGP010000017.1:0-10397 GCA_036508875.1 Coriobacteriia bacterium
AACAGCCCCGAGTCCTGCGTGGATGTGGTCGACGCCAGAGTAACGTCGGTGGTGCTGGTCCCGCTCGCGGCCGGCGTGCCGCCCGAGGGCTGCGAGCAGGCGGTGAGCGTGAAACCAAGTGCTGCGACGAGGACGAGCCCCATCGCCCGCCGGAATACCGACGGCAGATATGATCGGCGCATATGGTCCCCTTTCCGAGCGCGGGAGGCCGTGCGGTTTCCCGCTGCGACCCTGTCGTCCCGGTGACCGTGGCGAGCGCCTGCCGCTGTAGGTCGGTCCGGGATCGGAGATGCGCCGCTGCGGCGGCGCGGACACGAGGATACACCCGTGGAGCGGGGGCGGGACAGCCCCGTGAAGACCGACGCTCCGGCACCCCGGCCGTTCCGGTCTGGCGATTTCCCTATTGGGCGGTGTAATATTCACCACATAACGGTGATATCTGCACGGACGGGAGAGCAGTATGTACCCACGGAACCTGACGCCGCGCGTCGTTGAGGCCCTCGCGGACCGTCCCGTCGTGGTCATCAACGGAGCCCGACAGACCGGCAAGACGGTCCTCGCGCGCGACATCGTCGCACCGCACCATCCGGCCACCTTCGTCTCACTCGATGACGGCGCGATGCTCTCACTCGCGGCCGCGGACCCGGTCGGCTTCATCGCGGCCCAAAGCGGAGCTGTCGTCATCGACGAGATACAGCGGGTGCCCGAACTCCTGCTCGCGATCAAGAACGCCGTGGACCGCGACCGCACGCCGGGCCGATTCCTGCTGACCGGCTCCACGAACGTGCTACTGCTCCCGAGGCTGGCGGACTCGCTCGCCGGCCGGATGGAGATCGAGACCCTGTGGCCACTGTCGCAGGGCGAGATCGAAGAGAACGAGGAGGGCTTCCTGCCGGCGATCATGTCGGAAGAGCTGCCGACCCTCCCCCCGTCCATTGACGGTCGTCCGCAGCTCGCCAAGCGGATGGTCCGGGGCGGATACCCCGAACCGCTCGGATTCAGTGAGGCGCGTCGGGACGATTGGTTCGGCTCGTACCTGACGTCGATCCTACAGAAAGATGTCCGGGACCTGGCGGATGTCGACGCTCTGTTCTCGTTCCCCCGCCTCCTGCAGGCGATCGGGGCGCGGACTTCGTCGCCCGCCAACGTGAGCGACCTGTCCCGCACGCTCGGAATCCCGTGGACGAGCCTGAACCGCTACTTGGCGCTGCTGAAGGCGACATTCCTCGTGATCGATCTGCCGACGTGGTCGGCAGGCGAGGTGAGGCGCGGCGTCCGGACATCCAAGCTCTATTTGTCCGACAGCGGGCTGCTGGCGCATCTGCTGCGGCTCGACTCCGCGCGCCTCGTTGCCGAACCTGAGCGATTCGGCCAGGTGTTGGAGTCCTTCGCTGTGTGTGAAGTGGTGCGGCAAGCAGCGGGGCGTCCCGAGCGCTACTCGCTGTCGCACTACGGGAAGCATCAGACGGCGGAGGTGGACATCGTCGTCGAGGGACCGGGGGGTGCCATCGCGGGAATCGAGATCAAGGCCTCGGCGAGCCTCGGACCGCACGACTTCAAGGGGCTGCGTTATCTCGCGGAGGCTGCGGGTGAGAGGTTCGTGCGCGGAGTCGTACTCTACGGCGGAGACGAGACAGTCCGCGTTTCAGCGCCGCCGGTCGAGTTGCTCGCCATGCCCGTCGACGCCCTGTGGCGGCTCGGGATCTGACGACTCTGCGGCTAGGACGGATATCGCACCGTCCGACACTCTGCGGCTACGCCCCCATCGCCGAGCGCAGGTGCGCCAGCAGCGCGTCAGCAGCCCGCGAGCGGGCGCCCCTCGGCAGCACAGCGTAGAACGGCCGCGAGATCGGGAACCCCGGAGCGTCCACCTTCGCCACGGTTCCGAGCGCCAGGGCCTTGTCTGCCATCCAATGGCTCACGACACCGATGCCCATCCCGCCCTCCACGGCGTTGACTATCGCCTCGCTGGTTCCCAGTTCCATGACGACCTGCAGGTCCGCCGGGTCGACCCCACCGTCCTTGAGCGCCTTCTCGAAGACGAGCCGCGTGCCGGATCCGGTCTCGCGCACGATGAACGGTTGCTCGGCGAGCTGCTGGAGCGTGACCGGCTTCATGCCGGCGAGCGAGCTGCCGGGGGCGCAGATCATGAGAAGGTCGTCGGTGCCCATCTGCTCGAAGTCGACCTTCGCGTGCGGCAGACGCGCTCCGGTCATCCCGATATGCGCCTCACCGGACTCGACGCGCGTCACCACGTCCGCCGAGTCGTACACGCGCAGCGACACGGTGATCTCCGGGTACGCCTTCAGGAACGCCCCCAGGAGCCGTGGAAGGATGTACTGGCCCGGCGTCGTCGAGACGGCGAGCTCGAGATGGCCGCCGACCGTGTCTGAGAGCCCGTCGATCGCGGCGCGCGCTCTCTCGAGCTCCGCGAGCACCTTGCGGGCGGTCGGCAGGAGCGAGCGTCCGGCCTCGGTCAGATCGACACGACGGTAGCGACGCTCGAGCAACGTGGCGCCGAGATCCGCCTCCAGCCCCTGGATCTGCATCGTCACCGCGGGCTGAGAAACACCCATCGACCGTGCGGCCTCGGAGAACGACCCGCGGTCCACGATCTCGATGAACGTGCGCAGTTGACTGACGTTCATAAGAAGACGCCTCACTTCTTGGTTCGAACTATCAGGCGAACGAATCATACCGCCCGGGTGCGTGTGATAGCCGCGGATGCGGGGTATGATTCGTGAGAATCGTTCTCACGAAGGGCCTTGTGTGACACGATCAGCTCGATCGACCGGGGGCATTGCCGACGCGTACGGCGCCGGCCGCTCGACCGCGCCACGCCGGGCCGTCGCCTCGACCGCGTCCCGATTCGGCCGCGCGTTCACCGCCGAGGAGCTGGCCGGGCGCGTCCGGCGCGACTCGCCGGGCGTTTCGACGGCGACCGTGTACCGCTCGATCGCTGCGATGGCGGCCTCCGGCTTCCTGGCTCAGGTCGGCGACCGCGACGGCGCGGCGCTGTACGCCCGCTGTGCGGAACCCGGACACCACCATCACGCGGTGTGCACCTCGTGCGGCGCGACGGCCTACACACCGTGTCCGGTGCAGGGGCCCGGGCTGGCCCCGGCGGTCCCCGAGGGATTCATCGTCACCTCGCACGAGGTTCGCCTCTACGGCCTGTGCGCGAAGTGCGCGGACCTCGACCGAGGCGCGGCCGACGGCTGCTCGTGCGACGCCGAGAACGGGTAGCGGGCAATGTCGCACATCCACATCCCCGACGGCGTTCTCCCCTGGTGGCTCGTGGGCGCCGGCTGGGTGCTGGCCCTCGCGCTCGTCTGGTACGCCTCGCGCAGGGCCCGCGCCTCCGAGGTCCGTCGCAAGGTGCCGCTGCTGGGAGTCGTCGCAGCGCTCGTGCTGGTAGCGATGTCCACCGAGATCGTGCCGATCGCCTACCACGTGAACCTGACTGTGGTGGCCGGCGTGCTGCTGGGACCGTGGCTCGGCGCCATCGCGGCGTTCATCGTCGTCGTGATGCTCGCGCTTCTGGGGCACGGCGGGATCACGGTCATCGGGCTCAACACGCTGATGATCGCGACCGAGATGGCGCTGGGGTGGGCGATGTTCCGCCTGATGGTCCGGCTGCTCGGACGCGCCCGCGTCCGCTGGGCGGCCGCGATCGCCACGGTGCTGACCCTGGCCGTGACCACGACATTGCTCGTGGGGCTCGTCGCCCTCGGCGGTGGCGGCGCCGCCACCGGCCGCGAGACCGGCGCGCTGGACCCGAACTCGCTGACGTTCGCGAACCCGTTCTCGAGCGGTGTCGTGTCGGTGAACACGCTGCGGGGGGCCGAACCCGCGCCAGCGACGCCAGAAGCCCCACTCTCCCTCGGGCGGTTCGCTCTGGTGGTGTACACGCTCGGGCCGATCGGGTGGCTGATCGAGGCGCTCATAACCGCGAGCATCCTCGGCTACGCGATGCGCGTCCGGCCGCAGCTCGTGCTGGGCGGCACGCTCGTCGTGCCGCTGAGAGGCCCGGTCGGCGACGAGGGGTGGCACTGACGATGGACGTCCGGGCCATCGACCTCTCCGCCACGTCTGGCCGCTCGCGGCTGCACGGGGCGAGCGCGACAGCGAAGCTCACGGCCCTGGCGCTGGTGCTCGCCGGCGTCGTGCTGCAGCAGAACGTGCTGATCGTGGCGGCTTGCGGGTTGTTGCTCGCGGCGCTGGCGGTGGGGTCGCGGCTGCCGCTGCGCGCGGTGTTCGGGCTCGCGGCGTATCCGGGCATCTTCGCTGTGGTCTTCGCGCTGGCGGCCGCCCCGGACCTGCTCACGGGCGCGCTCTTCGTCGCGCGAGCGGTGACCGCCGCGCTCGGGGCGATCGTGCTCGTGTTCGTGACCCCGTACCCCCAGGTCTTCGCGCCGCTGCAGAAGGTGCTGCCGGAGGTCGTCGGCGACGCGATGCTCATGACCTACCGCTCGCTTTTCCTGCTCGCCGACAAGTTCGAGCACCTGCGGCTCGCGATACGGCTGAGGTCGGGACTGTCGCACGGGCAGCCGGTCCGCGCCGCCCGCGCGAGCGCGAGCGCGCTCGGCTCGCTCGTCCTGTACGCGCTCGACCTGTCGCAGCGGGAATACGACGTGCTGCGCCTCCGGGGCTACGAGGGCGGGCTCCGCATCTCCCGACGGGCGAGCGCGAGCCGCCCGTTCGATGCCGCGCTCGTCCTTGCGGCCGCGTCCCTGTTCGCGGTGGCTCTCGTCTTCCGCCTCGCGGGCGCGACGCTGACCCCGTATTCATGGCTGCCCGCGGCACTGGCAGCATCGGTCCTGCTCGTCACTTCCGCATGGAGGCTGGTCCCGCGATGACGCCCGAACACAGCGCGGAGTACATCGCCACCGGATACGACCACGCACACACCGAGGGGTGCGAGACGGTCGTGAGGGTGTCGTGCGTGAAGCACTCCTACGAGGACGGCTCGCACGTCGACCTGTGCGGGCTCGACTTCACCGCCGACCGGGGCAGCCGCGTCGCGATACTGGGCCCGAACGGCGCCGGCAAGACGACGATGCTCTTCCACATTCTCGGGATCCTCGCGCCGCAGGAAGGCACCGTCCAGGTGTTCGGCGTCGATCCTTCTCACAACTGGCCGGCGATCCGCCGTCGCATCGGGGTGGTCCTGCAGAACGTGGACGAGCAGCTCATCTCCCCCACCGTCTTCGACGACGTCGCGTTCTCGCCCCGGCAGTACGGGCTGCCGGAAGAAGAGGTGCGGTCGCGGACAAGCGCGGCGCTCGCGCTGCTCGGCATCGAGGACCTCGGCGATCGCGTGCCGCACAACCTGTCCGGCGGAGAGAAGCGCAAGGTGGCGCTCGCAGGGGCCCTCGTGATGGACCCCGAGCTGCTGGTGCTCGACGAACCGTTCGAGGGGCTGGACCCGACGTCGAGGCAGTCGCTCATCACGCTGCTGGCGCGGCTCGCCGAGGAGCGCCGGATCACGATCGTCATGTCGACGCACGACATCGACACCGTGCCCGAGTTCGCGGACTACGCCTACGTCCTGCAGCAGGGTGGTCACATCGTGCTGAAGGGGACGCCCGCCGAGGTGTTCAGCCGGGTGGACGTCATGGCCTCGGGCAACATCCGCCCGCCGATACTCGCCGAGCTGTTTGCGCGGCTGCGCGAGGCGGACGCGAGCGCGCCGGCGCCGGCGCTCACGATCCCGGAAGCGGTGGTCGCGCTCGAAGCGTGGCGGTGCAGGTCGACCGAGCCGGACTAGGCTTCGGCTTCGATCTCCGGAGTCGCGTCCGCCCGTGCGGCCTTCACCTTCGCAGCGAACGCGGTGCCCCACGCCCGCACTGCTTCCAGATCGGCGGCGGTCGGACGGAACTTCTCCGTGTAGGGTTCCTGGACGACCCCGATGCCGATCGCGGCGAGCCGGTCGTCGACCTCCTTGGTCGCGCCCGAGGACCAGCCGTAGCTCCCGAAGGACGCGGCGACCCGTCCGGCGGGCTTGAGGCCCCCGAGGTACTGCAGGAAGCCGGCGACCCGGTAGAGCATGCCGTGGTGCAGGGTCGGCGTGCCCACGAGCAGTCCACGCGCGTCCAGCACCTCACGCATGATGTGCGCGGGCCCGGTGATCGCCAGGTCGAAGACCTCCACGTCGACGCCCTCGGCCACAAGCGCGTCCGCGATCGTCCTGGCGAGTTCGTCGGTCGAGCCCCACATCGTCGAGAAGACGATGACCGCCTTGTCGAGAAGCACCCCGCTCCCCCACGTGGTGTAGGCATCCATCGCAGCGGCGACGAGGTCGCCTCTCCAGATGACGCCATGGCTCGGAGCGATGATCGCGGGCGCCCACCCGGCGGCGCCGACCTTCTCCAGCGCCTTATGGATCTGCGACCCGAGCGGCAGCAGGATGTTGGCGTAGTACACGCGCAGCTCCTCGAGCGCCAGCCCTTCCTGCACCTCGTCCGCGAAGCGCTCGGCGGTGGCGAGGTGCTGCCCATACGCGTCGTTGCACATCAGGACGGCGTCCTCAGGGCAGTACGTGAACATCGAGTCCGGCCAGTGCACCATCGGCGCCGGGACGAACTGCAGGGTCACTCCGCCCAGATCGATGACGTCCGTCGCCCCGACCTGGTCCACCACGAGGCCGTCGTGGTACTCGGCCACGCCGCGGACTCCGGAGGACGAAGCGACCACGCGAGCGTTCGGGCACGCCGCCATCACGTCGGGCAGCCCCGAGTTGTGGTCGGGCTCGACATGGTTCACGACGATGAGGCCGATCTCGGCAGGGTCGACGACCTCGGAGATCCGAGACAGCAGTTCCGGAACGAACGGCGTCTTCACCGTGTCGATGAGGGCCGTGGTCTCCGTGCCCCGGACCAGGTATGCGTTGTAGGTGGATCCGCGCGGAGTCTCGAACCCGTGGAAGTCGCGCAGGTCCCAATCGACCGCGCCGACCCAGGTGACGTGCGGAGAGACGGGAACCGGCTGCATGATGCGCTCCTCGGAGTGTGGTCGCGTTCACCTACTCTGCGAGGATACCCACAAAGGCCGCGGAACCAGCGGCGAGCGGGCGGTTCGCGCGGGGAGCCGCGCCCCGCAGGACCGCCGCTCCCGTCTAGGAGCTGCGCTCCACGAAGAAGTCCGCCATCGACCCGAGAAGCTCGCGCGCCGGACTCGGCGGGATCGCTTCGATGAGGCCATCCTTCGCGGCGACGACCAGGTCGCCGGCGTAGGTCCGGGCGAACCCTATCGACCCGGCCTCCTCCATGATCTCGACCGCTTCGGCGAGCATCGCCGGGTCGTCGCTGTGCGCCGAGAGGATCTCGAGCAACCGCTCGCGGCGCGGCGCGTTGAGAAGCGCATGGATCGCCACGAGCGTCCGCTTGCCCTCGGTGACGTCGCTGCGGAAGTCCTTCTTGGTGGATTCCGCGGTGCCGCAGAGGTTCAGCACGTCGTCCTGGATCTGGAACGCGAGCCCGGCAGCCATGCCGAACGCTCGAAGGGTCTCGACCTGCGCGGTCGAACCCCCGCCGATGATCGCCCCCACAGCGAGCGGGACGCCGCCGGAGTAGAAGGCGGTCTTGTGGTTCGCCATCGTCAGGTAGTCGTCGATCGTGAGGTCGAACCGGCCGTCGCGCGCCCATCCGATGTCGAGCGCCTGGCCCTCGATCGTGCGCGCCGTCATGTCGACCAGCTCGGCGAGCACGCGGATCTTCGTCGGGTAGTCGAGACCGGGATCGTGTACGACGGTGCCGCACACCAGAGCGAGCGCGAGGTCCCCGGCGTTGATCGCCAGGCCGATCCCTTCGGCGATGTGCATGCAGGGCTCGTCGCGGCGAGTCAGCGAGGAATCCTCGATGTCGTCGTGGACGAGCGCCGCCGTGTGGAAGTGCTCGATCGCCGCGGCAGCCGGCCATGCCTTCTTCGAATCGCCGCCGACCGCCTCGCAGGCGAGCAGGCAGATGAGCGGGCGGTGCCGCTTCCCCGAGTTCTCCGAGAAGTTGCGCAGCGGCCCGTAGAGGTAGCGCGCCATATCCGGATGCGTGCCGTCGCCGAAGAACGTCGACAGGTAGTTGTCGAACGCGCGCGCGCCGTCGATGAGGTAGTTCTCGAAGTCCGCCACCACTTGCTCCCTCGTGCGCGTGCCGCGTGTGGGCCCGCGTCCGGGCGCGGGCCGCACGTAGGATACCGCAGCCAGCCGCTCGGGCACTTGCGGGCGCGGGTGTGCAGGCACCCGCGCAGGCGACGCGTCAGTCCCGCAGACCCTTCTCGAGGAAGACGCCGTCCGCAGTGAACCGCCGCTTGTAGCTCATCAGCACGGCGATCACGGCACCGATGACCTCGGCAGCGGCCACCATAAGCATGACCACGATCTGGTACTTCGTCGCCTCGAGCGGGTCGGCGCCGGCGAGTATCTGGCCTGTCATCATGCCCGGGATGAAGACGATCCCCGCGGCGGCCATCGAGTTGATCGCGGGTATCAGGCCTGCGCGCAGCGCGGTCCGGATCGAGGGGTGTGCCGCCTCCCAGGGCGTGGCGCCGAGAGCGGACATCGCGAGCACCTCGTCGGCGCGCGCGTCGAGGTCCGAGAAGACGCGCTCCAGCGACAGTGCGATGCCGGTCATCGAGTTGCCGAGGACCATGCCTGCGATCGGGATGACGTATCGGGGTGAATACCAAGGGTCAGCCCCGATGACGAGGCCGGTGACCGCGAACGTCACCGTGATGCCGGTGACCGCCATCGACGTGACTGCGGCCCAGAACAGGCCGGACGGGGCATCGGGGGCGCGCTTCAGGATGATGCGGGCGGCTGCCACGGTCATCAGCGCGAGGATCCCGACAACGACCCACCACTGGTTCACGCTGAACGCCCAGCCGAGAACGAGCCCGAGAAGCAGGAGTTGGACGTACGTGCGCACGGCGCCGATCGCGAGGTCCTTCGTCACGCCGAGCTGCATCCAGAGCGCGAGGGCTCCGGTGACGAAGATGAACCCGGAGGCCAGCAGCAGCTGCGGCCAGCCGATCAGGACCACGCCACCCGCCAACTGCGTCGTCACGACGCCACCTCCGTGAGGTGGCCGTGCTCGAGGCGCAGGCGGCGGTCCGCAAGGCCGTCGGCCACATGGTGGCGGACCCGGACGACCGCGCCGCCGGCGTCTGCGAACTCGCGCGTCGCCCTTCCGACCTCGGCCGACGACTCCGCATCGAGGGCGGCGTCCGGCTCGTCGAGGAGCAGGACCCGTGGAGCGGTCAGGAGCGTGCGCACGAACGTGATGCGTGCCGCCTGACCTTCCGAGAGCCGGGTGACGTCACGGTCGAGCGCCACGTCGGCGAGTCTGACCCGATCGAGTGCGGCACGCAGCGCGCTCTCGTCGGGAGCCGGGGCGCCGGTGCGGACCTTGAGCCGCCACGGCAGAGCCAGGTTGGAGGCCACCGAACCTGGCTGGAGCGCGCTGCGCTGCGGCAGATAGGCGACGCGCATGCGCCAAAGCCGCGGGTCGATCGTGTCCGCGCTCCGGCCACCGAGCGCGAGTGTGCCTTCCACTCCGGGGAGCAGCTGCGCCAGCGCCAGCAGCAGGGTGGACTTGCCGGAGCCGGACGGGCCGACGACATCGGTGAGCGTGCCGGCCTCGAGCGTGATGTCGACGCCGTCCAGCACGCGGATGAGCCCGACGTCGACGCGGCGGCTGATGGTCAGCGCGCGCGCGTCGAGGATGGAGGGCGTTTCAGGCATGCAGCCATGCTACGCCGAAGCGCGCCGCCGTGGCGACGCGCTTCAGGTTGGCCGTGAACGGATGGCCGCAGGCCGTTTCGCCCGCCCCTCGTACCGTCACGGAGGCGGTTGGGCCGGTCTACCGGATGACGATCTTCCTGCTGATCGAGCCGCATGGCAGGAATGTGGTGCCGCCGGCGTAGCGCACGCGAACGAAGTACGTGCCGTGTGCGCGGGTCCGTGTGGAAAGGGTGTAGGACCAATGGTGACTGCTGAACGTGTCCACGTAGGAAGCGAGCCTCGTCCAAGAATGTGCGCCGCTCTTGATCCACTCCACGATCACGTGGGTGCCGTTCTTCATGTTCGGCGAGATCGTGCCTGAGAACGCGATCGACCGCCCGCCGGTGGACGTCGTTCGGTTGGACGTGATCGTGAGCGCTGTGACGCGCATGAAGGTCGCCCGGATCGTGTGATCGGCCCGCACGTCCGTGAACTTGTAGGCGCTGATCTTGCCCACCGATACGCCGTCCACGACCACGTTCGAGATGACCGAGCCCGGGGCCGGGGTGATCGTGTAGATCGCGGAATCGGCCCCGTACGTGATCGGAGCCGAGACGCCGAGCGGCGAGATCGACCCGTTCATGCCGTGGCTCGACGTGACGGTGAAGATGTCGCCTTCGAA
>DATCGP010000018.1:0-22826 GCA_036508875.1 Coriobacteriia bacterium
AGGGGAACCGTGCCCGAAAACACGACCGAGCAGCTTCAACACACGTCCCGCACCGTCTTCGGTCTCCACGACTTCCGGCCGCACCAGCTCGAGATCATCGAGCACGTGGTGGCCGGTGGAGACGCGTTCGTGCTCATGCCCACCGGCGGCGGCAAGTCGCTGTGCTACCAGCTGCCCGCGCTGCACCGCGCCGGCACGGCGATCGTCGTGAGCCCGCTGATCTCGCTGATGAAGGACCAGGTCGACGCGCTACAGGCCAACGGCGTCGCCGCGGCCTGCCTGAACTCGTCGCTATCCGCCGAGGACGCCTCCGACACGCTGCGCGAACTGCGCGCCGGCCGGCTCGACCTGCTCTACGTCGCGCCTGAGCGCCTCATGCTCTCAGGCTTTCTCGAGATGCTGCGCACCATGCCGATCGCGCTGTTCGCGATCGACGAGGCACACTGCGTCAGCCAGTGGGGGCACGACTTCCGTCCCGAGTACGTGAAGCTCGGCGAGCTGCGGGACCTCTTCCCGGAGGTGCCCCTTCTCGCCCTCACAGCCACTGCAGACGACCAGACGCGGGAGGACGTCCGCCAGCGGCTGCATCTCACCGGCGCGCCGGTGTTCACCGCCGGCTTCGACCGCCCCAACATCCGCTACACCGTCGAGGACAAGCGCAGCGCCCCGCAGCAGCTCGAACGGTTCATCGCACAGCACCCCACCGACTCCGGCATCGTCTACTGCCTGAGCCGCAAGCGCGTCGAGCAGGTGGCGGCGGCGCTCGTGAAGAAGGGCGTCAAGGCGGCTGCCTATCACGCGGGCATGACCCCGCTGAAGCGGGGCAAGGTCCAGGACGCGTTCGCGGCGGACAAGGTGCACGTCGTCGTGGCCACCGTCGCGTTCGGGATGGGGATCGACAAGCCGGACGTGCGCTTCGTCGTGCACTACGACATGCCGAAGAACATCGAGGGCTACTACCAGGAGACCGGCCGCGCGGGTCGTGACGGGCTGCCCGCCGAGGCGCTCCTGCTGTTCGGCATGCAGGACGTCGTGACCGCGCGCGGGCTGATCGAGCGCGGCAGCAACCCCGAGCAGGTGCGGATCGAGATGCACAAGCTCGCCGCGATGACGGCTTTTGCTGAGGCGACGACGTGCCGGCGGCGCGTGCTGCTGGGCTACTTCGGAGAGATGCTCGATCACGACTGCGGCAACTGCGACGTCTGCCTCGACCCGCCCGAGCTCTACGACGCGACGGTGGACGCCCAGAAGGCGCTGTCGGCGGTCTACCGCATGGGCGAGCGCTTCGGCGCGGGTCAGGTCATCGACGTGCTGGTGGGCGCGAACACCGAGAAGATTGCGAAGTGGGGGCACGACCAGCTCAGCGTCTTCGGTGTCGGCGCCGACCGCAGCCGCGACGAGTGGACGAGCATCATCCGCCAGCTGATCCACCACGGCTACCTGTACCAGGACATCGCCGAGTACTCAGCGCTGAAGTTCCGACCGAGCGCCCGGGGCGTCCTGCGCGGCGAGACCGAGCTGCGGTTCGCGCGCCCGCGCGTGCACGTGAAGGCCGACAAGAAGCGCAAGGTCCCACGGTCCGTGGCGCTGTCCGGGTCGGACGTCGACGAGGAGATCTTCGAGCGGCTGCGCCAGTTGCGCCGTGAGATCGCCGCCGAGCAGGGCGTGCCCGCGTACGTCGTCTTCAGCGACAAGACTCTCGCGGACATGGCGGCCCGCAGGCCCCAGACCGCGGACGAGTTCCTGGAGGTGTTCGGGGTCGGTGAGGCGAAGCTGAAACGGTACGGCGACGTGTTCCTCGAGGCGATCCCGGCGGACTAGCCGCGCCGGGGCCGATCGGGCCGGAGTTCAGCCCTGACGCGCCGGCCTCTCGGTGTCGAGCCACGACGGCCGCAGGACCAGCAGCAACGCCCATCCGAGCAGGATCACGCCGCCCACCAGCACGGCGGTGTCCGGGCCGATCGCCTGCCCGAGCGGGCCGAACGCGAACGCGGACAGCGGCATGACGCCCATGAAAGCCATCATGAACAGGGCCATCACGCGCCCGCGCAGGTAGCCCGGCACCGCCGCCTGTATCGAGGTCATCACGAGCGAGCTGGTCGAGATGTACGCCGCGCCGGCGAGCAGCGTGCACACGATCATGACTGGCAGCGTCTGCGCGAACGAGAAGGCGATCACCAGCGCCGAGAACACCACCAGCGTGACCGGGATGATGCGGCTGCGCTTGATCGTGGCGGGCAGTCCGGCGATACCCAGCGCCCCGATGAGGGCGCCCATGCCGTTGAAGGTGTAGACGATCGAGTAGAGCTGAGCCACGTCGGCGCCGGGGAAGCGCGCCTGGATGATCGCCGTGAGGATGATCGTATACGGGAAGCCGAAGAACACGAGCAGCGCCGTGGTCAGGATGAGCATCCCGATCGCGCTGTGTTCGCGCGCGTATGCGATGCCGGCCGTAAGCATCTTCCACGCGCTCGTCTCGCCAGGGTTGTGCGCCGCTTCAGTCCCGTGACCAGCCCGGAACTCGACGTGGGGCCGGATCGCGAGCAGCGCGGCGATGACGAACAGGAAGCTCAGGGCGTTGATGTAGAAGACGAGCCCCATGCCCGCGCCGATGAGCACCATGCTCGCCACGATCGCAGGTCCGAGCATCCGGGATGACTGCAACTGGGCCGAGTTCAGCGCGATGCCGTTCATCAATGACTTCCGCGGAACGAGGTCCGGCAGTATCGACTGGAACGCAGGCCCCTGGAACGCGATGAAGATACCGCCGATCAACCCGAGCGCCGAGACGAGCACGAGCGACAGGACCGGCCGGACAGAGCTGAGCACCTTGGTGTCGTACAGGATGCCGATCGCGGCGGCTTGCACGAGCAGCACCACCTGGATCCAGACCAGCAGCTTGCGCCGGTCCACCCGGTCCGCGACCGCGCCGGCCGGGATCGCGAGGAACAGCACGGGAAGCCCTGCGAGGCCCTGGACGATGCCGGTGTTGAACGACGCGCGTGCGGGCTGGATCTCCCAGACGAGGATGGCCAGCGCCGCGTTCTGCATCCAGCTGCCGACGTTGCTCACCAGCGCGCCCGACCAGAACAGAGCGAAGTCCCGATAGCGGAACGACTCGAACGTGCTGGCCACCCATCCTCGCTTCACCAGCGCTGAGGGGGGTACCAGCGTGTCCGCCTCGACGGTCAGCCGGTCTTGACCGCCGATGTCCTCGGGGTTCTCAGCAGCGTCGGGGCTGTGGCGTTCATCGTCAGGCATAGGGCCCTCGCTAAACGAGTCGGTGGATCAGGTATCCGAGCGCCTGGCTCGACGCGAGGACCAATGCGGCGATCGCCAGGTGGCGGAGCACTTCGCGGACCGGGGGCTGCTGTCTTTCCCTGGCGATCAGGAAGGTCAGCAGCACGATGAGCGCCGTGCCCCAGATCAGCGCGACGACCTGGGCGATCAGCGATGAGAACACGAATACGATGCCGATGAAGGTCAGGGAGATGAGCAGCCGCGCGAGGTAGTTGCTCACGCTGACGTAGCGGGGCGGTACCTCGCCTTGGCTGGCTTCCTCGTGGATGTGGATGCCGAGAGAGTCGCTGATGTTGTCGGCGATCGCGATCACAAGGAGAGCGGTGACCAGCGCGACCTTGCCCTCGGAACCGGTCCCGAGCCCCACGATCAACGCCATACTGGTGAGGATCGCGGACGTCGCACCGAAGCTGAAGTACTTGAGTCTCATGCGGCCCCTTCTGGTGTCCTGCGATCCAGTATAGGGGCAGGACGATGCGTGCGATTCCCGCCGCTACAGGTGCGGCGTTGCGAGTCCCTTTCTCGCCCGAGCCCGCGGACGAAGCGCGACCGGGCGGTGCCAGGTGGCAGCGCTCCCCGAATCGTTTCACGCTGGAACCCTTTTCGCTATCTGGCGATGCAAGGCGGCCGGTCATCGGCGACATGGACGAGATCGTGCCGTTGCACCGCCGAACGTGCTATATGCGAACTTGGGTGTGATGGCATTCGGGCGCGGCGTCTCAGCCCGGTTGGAGCGCGAGAGAACGGCGAGGGTGGAGACGTTGCCGAATCACAACGTTCGTCATGGCATTGGTTTCATCGACCTGCATCAGGACATGCTGTCCGGTGTGGCGAGGCTGGATGGCGGGTTCCCGGTCTATGGCTCGAGTTACCTCTCGGGTTCCTCCCGCGCGGCAGCGATCTGGTCATCGCTGTACCCGGATGCCGCGGAGGCGTCGTTGCTCACCCAGCTCGACGCGCACGACGAGTTCCTGAGGGCGAATGCCGCGTCCCTGCGCCTGATGACCACGGTCGCGGACGTCGATGCCGAAGACCACCGTACCGGGGTCCTGCCGCATTCAGAGGGATTCAATCTGCCCGGGATCGAGACGCAAGACTTGGACTGGCTGTGGACCGAGCGTTCGCTGCGCAGCCTCTCGCTGACCTGGAACTACGAGACCGACTATGGCTTCAGCTGCTACCAGGACGTCGCGGCACCGCTCAAGCACGCCGGTCAGCGGCTGGTCCGCGCGCTCGGGGAGAGCCCCCTGCTGCTCGACCTGGCTCACCTGAACGAAGCCGGCTTCTACCAGTCACTCGACCTCTACGCGCCCGCTGTGCTTGTGAGTCACTCGTTCGCGCGAGCGGTCGGCGACCACCCCAGAGGGCTGTCCGATGAGCAGTTGCGGGCGCTCGGCGAGCACGGCGGTTTGGTGGGACTCGCCTTCGTGCCGGACTTCCTGGGTCGGGGATCGGTCGACGAGGTCCTGCGCCACATCGACCGCATCGTCTCCCTGGCCGGCGAGGAGGCCATCTCGATCGGCAGTGACTGGGGCGTGACGGACATGGGCGAACTGGGAGACCAGACTTCGCTCCCCGGCCTTCTGGACGCGGTCGCCTTCAACTACGGCGAGCAGCTCGCGGAGAAGTTCGCATACGCGAACGCCTCGGACTTCCTGAGAGCGCAGCTACCGCTTGCTGTGTAGCTTGCGCCCGAGTTCGGGGAACGCGTGCACCACCATGTCCACCAGCGCGTCGGGCGATCGCGTGAGTGCGTCCGTCGCGGGGATCCCCAACTCGAGCTCGTAGAGCGTGATCGCCGCGGACACCTCGGCATCGGTCATGTGTTCGTGGTTGATGGTGAGACCGATGACCTTCGTGTCGGCGAACGTCTCTATGAGGTTGATCTCGCTCGCAGGCGTCGGCATCGCAACATCGGGGAAGTCGCCGAGCCAGCGTCGCGCGGGCGCGTGCTGCAGGATGACGGCATCGGGCCGACTGCCTCGCAGGACGTAGGTCGAGGACAGGTATGCGGGGTGGCTCAGGGCGCCCTGCCCCTCGATGAGGATGATGTCCGGGTGCTCTCCCTCGAAGGCCTCGACCACCGTCGCCTCCATCTCACCCGAGCAGAACTGCGCCGGGATGGCGTCCAGGGCCAGGCCGTGGCGGGCGCCCTGGATCAAGCTGGTCTGCCCCGTTCCGACCAGGACCGCCTTGATCCCGCGCGCGTTGAGTGCGTGCGTGAGTATCGCCGCCGTCGTGCGCTTCCCGATCGCGCCGTCGGTGCCGAGCACGGCGATGCGCGGGCAGGTGACGGTCGAGATGTGACCGGTGAACATCCGCAGGTTCTTCTTGTCCCGGGGGCGCCGCACGTCGGCGATCGTCACGTTGTGCGCGGCAGCCGCCGCCGCGAACTCCGGGTCGTCGTTCAGGAACTCATGCAGGCCGTTCACGACGTTCATCCCGCGACCGATCGCGTCGAGCACCACGCGACGTTCCGTCGGCGAGAGCATGCCGCTCGCGGGCGCTACCCCGAAGATGAAGTAGTCCGGGACAGCGCCGGCTAGTTCGATTGCATCTTTCAGATTCGCGCAGATTGGGACTCCGTTCGGGACTCCGTCGAGCACCTTCCCCGTGTCCATCCCGGCGAGATGGCTGTCGATGACCGAGATGATCTCGTACTTCTCGGAGTGGCGAATCAGCCCGTTGGCCGTCTTCCCGTCGGCTGCTCCGAAGTTGGCTTCGCAGTAGACGATCGCCGTGCTGCTGACCGGCGCGGCATGGGGTAGCCGATCGCTGAGGCACGACGACGGCACGCTGCCGGTCGGGGTCCGTTCGAGCTGAGGGGTCCGGTGGCCCGAAGGCCGAACCGATGGGATCGATGGCATGACACTCCTCGGAATGGGGTTGGTCGGTGCGGCCGGGTCGTCAGGCGAGTCCTTCGCCGGACGCGCGCTTGAGTGGATGTCCGAGGGATCCGGGGCGAGCGCGGACAGACACCATAGCCGGTATGTTCCCTTTCGCGCGTGGTTGCGTTCGAGGCAGGCATGGGAGCGTTCCGCGCTCGCCCCCCGCGGGTTCACGCGCACGGGCTCGACGGTATACAGTCTGCATACACAGGAGCAGTTTCTGTATCGAGCCGAAGGAGCTCCCGAATGATCAAGGTCGCCGTGTGGGGCGCAGGAATGATGGGCCAAGGACTACTCCGCTACATCCTCGACAGGCCGCGCGACCTCGAACTCGTCGGAGTCATAGACCGTCATCCTGAGAAGCACGGCATGACTTTGGGCGGGCTTCTGGGGGAGCACTACGAGCACGACATGGCCATCACCGCAGACATCGACGCCGTCCTCGCGCTAGAGCCCGACGTCGTGTGCATCCTGACCGCGAGCAACCTGCACGAGATCACCGACCAGGTCGAGGCGGCCATCCGCGCCGAGGCGGACGTCATCTGCATAGCGGAGACGCTCTCGTATCCGTGGGCCACGGACGCCGAGTGGGCCGACCACATCGACGAGCTCGCGCACGAGCACGGAGTAAGCGTGCTCGGCACCGGCATCAACCCGGGCTTCATCCTGGACGCGTTGCCCATCGCGCTCTCCTCGGTCTGTCTGCGGGTCGCCCGCATCGAGGCCTCGCGCATCAACGACCTCTCGCCCTTCGGGCCCACGGTCATGTCGAGCCAGGGTGTCGGCACCACCGTCGAGCAGTTCGAGGCGGGCATCGCCGACGGCTCGATCGTCGGCCACATCGGATTCCACGAGTCGATCGGGCTCATCGCGTACGCGCTCGGGTGGGAGATCGACCGCATCGAGGAGAGCCGCGAGCCGATAGTGAGCACCGTGGAGCGCTCGACGCCGCACGTGCACGTGGCTCCCGGCGACGTGGCCGGCTGCCGCCACATCGCGCGCGCCTACGACAAGGCGGGCGAGCTCAAGATCGAACTCGTGCACCCGCAGCAGATCCACCCCGAGCTCGAGGGCGTGGACACCGGCGACTACATCCACATCGTGGGAGACCCGGAGATCAACATGTCGAACTGTCCCGAGGTCCCGGGCGGCAAGGGCACCTACGCCAGTGTCGGCAACTACATCCCGCTCATCGGCGGTGCGGTTCCGGGAATCATCACAGTGGTCGACATGCCACTGCCGCGGTTCCTGTCACCCACGGCGTAGGGAAGGCCCTCACATGGACGAGACGATGAAGTGCGCCGTCGGCGACTGGGTCGAGGTGCGCTATGTGCTCCTCGAGCCCGCCGACCGTGCGGCCAATCTGCCTGCGGATACCGCGGCGCAGCCGTTGCTCGTATGGATCAAGGGGTTCGCGCGCGCCGCGGCGACCGTGGGCGAGGACCTCGCCATCGACACCACGACCGGGCGGACCGTCACAGGCGTGCTGACCGACGTGAACCCCGGCTACACGCACACGTTCGGCCGCCCCGCGCCCGAGCTGACTCACGTGGGCCGCGATCTTCGGGCGCGGCTCGCAGCGTGGCGCAAGGACGGTGAGTGACGTGGCCTCACGCACCGAAGCGATACTGGCGCGCAAGGGTGAGATCATGAAGCGTGCGCTCGGCATGGACTACTCCGAGTTCGAGCGCAGCCCGATCGCGTTCGACTACGAGGGCATGATGGCGGCGCACGGCTACTCCCTCGACCAGATCACGGCGATCCAGGCGGCGGCCGGAGTGGGCAGCACCCCGCTGCTCGAGCTCCACAACCTGACCGACCTCGTGCGCTCCTACGCAGAGCCGGGCAAGGGCGCTCGCCTGTTCGTCAAAGACGAGTGCGCCAACATGGCGGGTTCTTTCAAGGACCGTCGCGCCAGCATGTCGATTCACGCCGCGAAGGCGAAGGGCTACGCGGGCGTTATCGCCGCGACCTCCGGCAACTACGGAGCAGCGGTGTCGAGCCAGGCGGCCCGAGCGTCCCTGACCTGCATCATCTGTCAGGAGGCCTTCGACTCGCGCCACGTCGGCCAGCCCGAGATCATCGAGAAGTCGCGCATCTGCGAGGCGTTCGGCGCCGAGGTCATCCAGATGACGGTCGGGCCCGAGCTGTTCAGCCACATGCTCGAGCTGCTTGACGAGACCGGCTACTTCGCCGCGTCGCTCTACTCCACCTACGGCATCTCCGGCATCGAGACGCTCGGAGCCGAGGTTGCGCACGAGATCACCGCTCTTACCGGCGCGCCGCCCACCGCGGTCGTCATCACGCATGCTGGGGGCGGCAACACCACCGGCACCGCGCGCGGGCTCGCACGCGCGGGTGCGCACACCACTCAGGTGGTGAGCGCGTCGGTCGACCTGTCCGGCCTGCACATGGCCTCAGACACCGACTTCAACCGCAAGAGCTTCACGACCGGGCACACCGGGTTCGGCGTGCCGTTCGCGACCTGGCCCGACCGCGCCGACGTGCCGCGCAACGCCGCGCGCGCATTGCGGTACATGGACCGCTACCTGACCGTCAGCCAGGGCGAGGTCTTCTACGTTACCGAGGCGATGGCAAAGCTGGAAGGTCTCGAGCGCGGCCCGTCCGGCAACACCGCGATGGCCGCGGCGATCTCGATCGCCCGCGACCTGCCGCGCGACGCCACCGTCGTCGTGCAGGAGACCGAGTACACCGGCGCCGGGAAGCACCACTGGGCGCAGCTGAACTTCGCTCGCGAGAACGGTGTGGAGGTCCGGCTGGGCGACCCGAGGGAGAGCGTCCCCGGGCGCAGCATCGTGATACCTGAGCGTCCGGAGCAGATCCGAGCGGTCGAGATGGACCTCGGTAAGCTGCGCCACAGCTACGTCCGCAACGCGCTTTCGCATGCGGGTGAGGGCTACGTCCCCTCCGCCGAGGACATCGCGTTCCTCGCGGCCGACACGAACAGCACCCCCGAGGCGGTCGAGGAGATCGTCGCCGGGCTCAAGGAGGGCTAGATGGTCCGTCCCGACACGTTCACCGAAGTCCGCGCTCATCTCGCGGGCCTCACGGACGCGCAGCTCGAGGCCCGTTTCTGGGAGCTCTCGAACGAGTGCGTGGAGCCGCTCGTGGAGCTCGCGCACACGCACACCTCGCCGTCGATCGAGCGCAGCGTGCTCATGCGCATGGGCCTCGACTCGCGCACCTGCATGGCCGTCGTGTCCGAGTGCGAGAAGCGCGGCCTGCTCGGCCACGGCGCCGGGCACGTCGTGTGGCTCTGCATGCAGGAGTGGGACTGCACGGCGCCAGCCGCTGCCACCCGGCTCGCCGGCGACGAGGGCTGGGACCTCGCCGAGGCGAAGTGGGGAGGCGCCGAGTGAGCCCGCGCCCCATCGACACGCCGCTCCGGCCCGACGCCAAGTTGGACGTCCAGGCTCTTCTCGACGGCCTGGCGGACTACCGCCCGCGCCGGCACGGCTGGACATGGCGCACACCGGTCCCGAAGCAGCGCCTGTACGAGTTCGAGTACGAGGAGACGTCGGAGGGGCTCGCGAACTCGGTCCCGCTCCCTGCGGCGCACTCCTTCGACAACATCGACCCGCAGCCGGACTGCGTCGTCACCACCGAGATCGCCTCCGGGCGCCCCGAGGACGACATCCGCCGGATGCGGATGGCCGCGTGGCACGGGGCCGACCACATGATGGTCATCCGCACCGCCGGCCAGAGCCACATGGACGGTCTGCTCGAAGGCACACCCGAGGGCGTCGGCGGCATAGCCGTGACCCGCAAGCAGTGCCGGCTCACGCGCCGCGCGCTCGATCTGATCGAGGACGAGGTCGGCCGGCCGATCAACTTGCACAGCTACGTCAGCGGCGTGGCGGGACCCGAGATCGCGGTCATGTTCGCCGAGGAGGGCGTCAACGGCGCCCACCAGGACCCGCAGTACAACGTGCTGTACCGCAACATCAACATGTACCGCTCGTTCGTGGACGCCGCGGTGGCGAAGCACGTCATGGCGTCGGCCGGCATCCTGCAGATCGACGGCGCGCACAACGCGAACGCGACTGCGGTCAAGGCGTGGAAGGTCATGCCGGAGCTGTTGGTCCAGCACGCCATCAACTGCGCGTTCTCGGTGGCCGTGGGCATGCCGAAGGAGCAGATCGCTCTATCGACCGCGCCGCCCGACGCCGCACCTGCGCCGTGCATGCGGATGGACCTGCCGTACGCCGTGGCGCTGCGCGACCTCTTCGGCGAGTACAAGATGCGCGCCCAGCAGAACACCCGCTACATGGAGTCGGACTCGCGCGACGCGACCGTCTCGCACGTGATGAACCTGATGATCTCGCGCCTGACGTCGGCCGATATCCAGTCGACGATCACGCCCGACGAGGGTCGCAACGTCCCGTGGCACTACAACAACATCGCCGCGCTCGACACAGCGAAGCAGTCGCTCGTAGGCATGGACGGTCTGCGGGAGATCGTGAAGATCGACCGCGCCAACCCGGTGTTCGCCGCCCGCGTCCGCGAGCTCAAGGAGCGCGCGGTGCTGTTCCTCGAGGCGATGATGCGCGACGGCGGGTACTTCGCGGGTGTCGAGGAGGCGTACTTCGTCGACTCGGGCGAGTATCCGGAGACCAACGACGACGGGATCGCGCGCCAGTCGGAGGGCGGCGTGGCTGTCGGCACGATCGTGCCGCGCGCCGACGACTACTTCGCGCCGGTGTGCCACCACTTCGGCGTCAACCACATCCCGAGCGAGGCCGCGCGCGGCGCCGACACACGCCCCTGCGCTTCGATCGGTGGCTGCACGCTGTGCGACGACTCCAAGGTGCCCTTCATCGACGAGCTCGACCCCGAGGACAACGTCGACGTCCGCCTCGCCGCGACCGCCGATATGCGTAACCGCGGACTGATCAAGCCCGAGGTGGAGTGGGCGGGCGACGGCTACGTGGCGGTCACGATGTTCCTCCCGGCAGCGGAAAGGGTCGCCGAGGCGGCCGCGCTCGAGCTCGGCCGTTCGATGAACCTCACCGATGTCGAGGTCATCCACAGGCAGGTCATGCACCCAGCGGAAGGCACGCTGGTGGAGATCAAGGGCCGCCTCGACGTGGCGATCGACCCGGCCACCCTCGTGATCCCCGACAAGCCCGAGCCGCTGTCCGACGAGGAGATCCGCGAGTTCGTCGCGGCTCATAACCTGCGATGTGTCGCGGCGACAGTGGGTGCGGACGAGCATTCGGTCGGGATGCAGGAGATCATCGACATCAAGCACGGCGGCCTGGAGAAGTGGGGGTTCCACTGCCAGTACCTGGGCACCTCCGTGCCGGTCGAGAAGGTGCTGGACGCAGCCATCGAGCACGCCGCCCAGATCGTACTCATCTCCACGATCATCACCCACGGCGACATGCACCGAGAAGCGATGGAGAAGCTTGCCGACCTCGCCGCGGAGAAGGGCGTCCGCGACAAGGTCCTGCTCATCGCCGGCGGCACGCAGGTCAACGACGAGCTGGCTCGCTCCTGGGGGATGGACGCCGGATTCGGCCGCCGTACCCACGGCATCGATGTCGCGACGTTCGTGGTCAAGACCCTTCGCGCTCGGGCGTTGTGACACCTTATGGCTGAGCCGCGCGCCATCGATGCGCTCGTCGCCGAGATCGGCTCGACGACGACCGTCGTGAGCGCGTTCGAAGGGCTCGCGCCGGATTCCGAAGGGCCTCCGCGGCTTCTCGGTCAGGGTGTGGCGCCCACCTCGGTCCTGCAGGGCGACGTCGGCATCGGGGTCGAGGCCGCTCGAGCGGAACTCGAAGCCGCGACCGGCCCGCTCGCACCCCGCGTCACGCTCGCGACCTCGTCGGCCGCGGGCGGGCTTCGCATGACCGTGCACGGGCTAACGCGCAAGATGACCGCGATGGCCGCTCGCGAGGCGGCGCTCGGAGCGGGCGGCGTCGTCGAGTACCAGACCGCAGGGCGTCTTACCGAAGCGGACCTGCTGCGCATCGACGACGCGGATCCGAGCCTCATCCTGCTCGCCGGAGGGGTCGAGGGCGGCGACACCGACACCGTGCTGTTCAACGCCGCGCGCCTCGCGGAACTGTCGATCAGGCCGATCGTCGTCTACGCGGGCAACTCCGACGTCAAGGCGGAGGTCCGCACGTTCCTCGAGAACTCAGGCTTCAGGGTCCGGGTGACGGCCAACGTGTATCCCGGCGTCGACGAACTGGACATACTGCCCGCCCGCTCCGTCATCCACGACGCGTTCGAGGAGCACATCGTGCACGCGCCTGGGATGGAGCGCATCAGCGAATTCGTGAGCGGCCGCATCCTGCCGACGCCAGGCGCCGTGCTGATCGCGGCTGAGCTCCTGGCGGGCGAGCTCGGCGATCTGGTCGTGGTCGACGTCGGCGGCGCGACGACGGACGTGCACTCGGTGACCGAAGGGTCGCCGGAGATGCGCGCGATAGCCACTGAGCCCCAGCCGCACAGCAAACGCACCGTCGAAGGCGACCTCGGCACGTTCGTGAGCGCGCGGCACGTCGCGCAGCTCGTCGAGGAGCCGCACCGACCCGAGCTGCTCCCGCCGGCGATACCGATGACGCCGGCCGAGATCGAGGTCGCGGTACTGCTCGCACGCACAGCCGCCGTCGCGGGCGTCGAGCGCCACGCAGGCCGCCTCAGCCACCTGTACACGCCCAAGGGCCGCCAGACGGTCGCAAAGGGCCGCGATCTCACCGCATGCCGGCTCGTGATAGGCACTGGTGGGGCGCTCACGCGGCTGCCGGGCGGGGTGTCGATGCTTCGGGCCGCGCTGGCGCCACCCGCCGGGAGCGACAGGCTTCTGCCGCCTGCAGACTCCGTGTGTGCCCTCGATCGCGACTACATCTTCGCGTGCTGCGGCGCGTTGTCCGGCAGTTTCCCGGCCGACCGGGTCGTCGCGCTCATGCGCGCCAGCACCGGCCTCTAGGAGAGGAACCACATGCCCGATCGCGCGACCCTGACGATCGACCTCCGCAAGATCGAGGAGAACGCGCGCTCCGTCGTGCGGGCGCTGCCCGGTGTGCGCATCGTGGGTGTGACGAAGGTCACCTGCGGGACGCCCGAGGTCGCCCGCGCGATGCTCGCCGGTGGGGTCGCCGCGCTCGGCGAGTCACGGCTCGAGAACGCGGGAAGGCTCCGGGCGGCCGGCATCACTGCCCCGATCTGGCTGCTGCGCGCGCCGACCCCGGGCTTGGCCGCGGAGACGATACGCTTCGTCGATGTGTCCCTCGTCAGCGAGATCGCCATCGCTGAGGCCCTCGACGCCGCCGCGGCGTCGGCCGGCGTGCGGCACGGCATAGTGGCGATGGTCGACATCGGCGACCTTCGCGAGGGGATGTGGCCTGACGCTCTGACTCCGTTCCTCGGGCGCGTGACTGCGATGGGGCACCTCGACGTCCTCGGGATAGGTGCGAGCCTGACGTGCTACGGCGCCATCGTTCCCGATGCGGAGAACCTCGGGCTGCTGGGTCGACTCGCCACCGAGGCGGAGCACCAGGTCGGCCACGCCCTCACGGTATCTGCCGGCAGCTCGACCTCCATCGCGCTGGTGATGTCGGGAGTGGGCCGAGCTTTCGTGAACAATCTGCGCATCGGCGAGGCGATCGTTCTCGGCGTGGACCCGGCGACCCGGGCGCCCATCCCCGGCATGCGTCTGCACCGCGATGCGCTGACGCTCTCCGCTCCCGTGATCGAGTGCACGGTCAAGCCGTCCAAGCCGATCGGGACGTGTTCTCAGGACGCCTTCGGCAACGTGCCTGCGCTCGCGGACCGGGGCATGCGCCGGCGCGCCATCTGCGCTGTCGGTCGGCAGGACGCTCCGCCCGAAGGGCTCACGCCGGTCGATCCGCGCGTGAAGGTGCTCGGCGCGTCGAGCGACCACCTTGTGCTGGACGTCGAGGACCTCCCCGCGCCGCCGGCGATTGGCCAGTCGCTGCAGTTCACGCCCGGCTACGGCGCGACACTGGCGCTGTTCACGTCACCGTACGTGGCGAAGGTGTTCATGTAGTCGGCTCCGACTCTGGATCCCGGTCCGGGATCGTCGCGCGACGAAGCACCAGGTATCCGCCGAGCCCTGCGATGGTCGACGCCACGGGCACAGCGAGCTTCGCCTCGGTTTGCAGCGTCCCGGAACGCAGGTGCCGACATCCGAGGCGCCCCACCGGCCCCGAGCGAGGTGGCGACGCCGGCGGCTTCGGGGTCTGGCTCCCAGACCGCGGCGCCGCCGACTGCATCAGCTCCGGCGACTCCGTGACCGGCGGGGGCCACTGAGCGTTCAGCATCGAAGTGCCACTTGGCGCCGGTCGGGCCCTTCAGCGGGGTCCCATCTCACCGCCCGCCGCCCGGAGTCGAACGGGTCGAACAGCGCTCATGCGCGCGTCGCATCGCACCGATAACCCAGTTGAACGTTGAGTCCGTTCGACCTGGGAGTCCGCTCGATGTCGGCGAGTGCCATCAGCAAGAACCTCGCGCGCGCCTTCGGGGCCTTCGTCGCAGTCACGCTGCTCGCGGCGCTGGTCGCACCGGTCGCGGCGTTCGCGATGCCGCCGAGCCCGGCCCTCCTGCAGCGGTCGAAGACCGATGCGGCGCTGAAGGCGTCGATCGATCAGTACATCTACGGCGCCAAGCCCGCGGGGCTGGACCAGCCGTCCGCCCTCCTGGACGTGACGACGCTGCGGTCCTCGTGGCTCGCCACGTCGCCGAGTTCGAGCAAGTTGTCCGCCGGCATCTACGACGTCACCGTGGGCGGGTTCCGGCAGCTCGTCCTGCTCGTCGACTTCAGCGACAAGCCGGCTGTCGTGTCGTCGTCCTTCTTCGACAACCTCATCTTCAAGGACACCGTCGGACCGTCGTCGGTCCGGGGCTACTACCGCGAGGTCAGCGCGGGCGCGCTCGACATCCTGCCCGTTGCCGAGGACCTTCCCTCGGCTCGCGGCTGGCTGCGGATGCCGCAACCATACAGCTACTACTGCCCCGTCGGTTCCAAGGGTCAGGGCGCGTACCCGGACAACGCGCAGAAGATGGCGGAGGACGCGATGGCGGCGGCCGACGCCGCGGGCGTGGACTTCTCGAATTACGACAACAACCACGACGGCGTCGTCGACGGGGTCGTCATCGTGCACTCGGGCAAAGGCCAGGAGATGAGCGGGAACGCCGCCGACATCTGGTCGCAGAAGTGGTCGGTCAGGATCTCGAAGATCTATGACGGAGTCCGGACCAGCGGCTACACCACCGAGCCCGAGTACTGGACGACCCCGGGCGACATGACCACCGGCGTCTACTGCCACGAGCTCGGGCACACGTTCGGGCTGCCCGACCTCTACGACACCGACAACAGCTCGGCCGGGATCGGCTCCTGGAGCCTCATGGCTACGGGAGCTGGAACGGCGTGAACGGTGCGAGCCCGTCGCGCCCCGACGCCTACAGCATGCTCAAGCTCGGTTTTGCGACCGCCTCGCAGGTGACCTCCGCGTCCGCCGCCGTGACGATCCGTTCCGCGAACGCGTCGAGCACCGGCGACATCTACCGCATCGAAGAGTCGGGGGCGACCGGAGGCAAGCAGTACCTCCTCGTCGAGAACCGGCAGAAGACAGGGACCGACGCGGGCCTGCCCGGTTCCGGCCTGCTGATCTGGCACGTCGACGAGAGCATGTCGAACAACAACAACGAAGCGCACTACATGGTCGACCTCGAAGAGGCACATGGCGGGACGCAGAACCTGGCCGTGAAGACCAACTACGGTGACGCGGGCGACACCTTCCCCGGTACCGGCGCCAAGAAGACGTTCAGCGACCTGACCGACCCGAACTCCAAGTACTACGACGGCACCGGCGACGTCATGGTCTCCAACATCAGCGCGAGCTCGACGTCGATGTCGGCGCTGATGGTCCGCGACCGCGTGAACCTCGACGTCACGCCGCCGGTCACCACGAGCGACGCGGCCGCCACCTACGACACCGCGGCGACGATCTCGCTGACCGCCACGGACTCGGGCTCCGGCGTCGCCTCGACCAGCTGGACGCTTGACGGGATCGCGGGCAATGGCCTGACCGTGCAGACGTCTAAGCTCGGCGCGCACACGCTCACCTACTGGTCGGTCGATGTGGCCGGCAACGTCGAGGTCAAGAAGTCCGCGACCTTCACGATCACCGTCCCTGACACCACCGCTCCGGTCACGACGTCGGATGCCAAGGCCACCTACGTCAACTCCGCTGTCATCAGGCTCTCGGCTACCGACAACGTCGGCGTGACCGCTACCTACTTCACCCTCGACGATGGCGTCCAGACGGCCGGCACGACGATCAACGTCACGACCGTCGGCTCGCACACGATCCAGTTCTGGTCCGTCGACGGAGCCGGCAACGTCGAGACGCCGAACGTGTCGGTCTTCACCGTCCGCGACGTCACGGCCCCCGCGGTCACGTCCGATGCCGCATCCACCTACACCGGCTCGGCGTCGGTGCGCGTCACCGCCACCGACGAGGCCGGCGGCAGCGGGCTCGCGTCGATCTCCCTCAGCTTGGACTCCCGGGCCGCGACGACGGTGTCATCGTCACCGGCGATGGCCACCTGCGACGCCCCCGGCCAGCACACGCTCGCGTTCTCGGCGCTCGACAAGGCCGGCAACCGCAGCGCCACATCCACTGTCACGTTCTCGGTGACCGCCCTCGTTCCGGTCGCACCCGTGCCCATCGCGGAAGCGGATCAGGTCGCCGGCGGCGACGTGAGTGTGAGCTGGGGTGCCGTTGGCAGTGCCGCGAGCTACGAATACGAGCTCAACGGGACCGTGAGCGAACCGATCGCCACAGCCAACGCGCTGGTCAGCGGGCTTGCCGAGGGCGAGAACGTCCTGCGGGTGCGTGCGCTGAACGCCTACGGTGATGCCGGTCCGTGGAGCCAGTCGGTCACGGTGGTGCGGGTCGCTCCTGTCGATGAGACCGTTGCAACGTCGACCGTCACAGTGTCTGGCAGCGGCGCCTCGGCCGTGGTCAACGTCATGGTCATCGACGGCACAGGCGCCGCGGTCTCAGGACAGCAGGTCACGCTCCAGTTCTCGTCCGATCAGGTGACGTGGTCCGACCTGGCGACGCTGACGACCGGCGTCAACGGCATCGCGACGTTCGCCTACAAGGCCACCACGCGGACGTGGGTCCGCTCGCTGGTCGTCGGTGCAGACGAGACCCCGGACAGCGCCAGCCCCGCGGTCAAGGTGCTGGCCGTGCCCGGGCTCGCCAAGCCGCTGACCCCCGTCTCCGTCAGGCACAGGCGGACGTTCACGATCTCCGGCTATCTGAAGCCGAGGCACAAGGCCGGCGCGCACAACGTGACCATCAAACTGTACCGCTACCGCAGCGGCAAGTGGAGGTACTACAAGACCGTCAAGGCGACGAATGCGAACTACAGCTCCTACACGAAGTACTCCGTGAAGACGACCGTACCCACCTCCGGCCTCTGGCGCGCCTATGCGTGCTACGCGGCGACCGCCGACTTCGCATCGGCCAAGTCAGGGTACAGGCAGTTCAGGGTCAAGTAGCCTCGTGTGCCCCGGGGGAGTGCGGGAGGGCGGCCTTGCAAGTGGGCCGCCCTCCTGACGTGTGCCTGCGCGGCCGGAACGGGAGCCGATGGGCGCAGGCGCCGCGAACGGTTGACACCTATACCCGCCGGGGTATAGTTCATTCACCGGTCCGGCGCTCGTGTTGGCGCGCCGCATGCTTCGAGAGAGACACATGGACAAGAAGAAGATCATCGCTTGGGTGGTGGGCGCGCTGTTCGTGGGCGGCGTGGTGCTGGCGGTCACGATGCCGGCTCCCTCGGTCAACAAGGCTGTCGGCAGTGACGAGCTTCTGCAGCTGCAGGGTTCGGGCGCGCTCGTCGTCGACGTCCGCACTCCCTCCGAGTTCGAGGGCGGCCACGTCGCTTCGGCGGTCAACGTCCCGCTCGACACGCTCCAGCAGGTGGCCGCAGGCTGGGACAAGGACCGGGCTGTCGTCGTCTACTGCGAGACCGGCGCGCGCTCTGCGGAGGCGGCTTCGTACCTCGCGGGCACCGGCTTCAAGAAGGTGTACGACCTGACCGGAGGTCTCGTGGCCAACCAGTCGTTGCTGTCAGGCGGCACCGGGGCCTCCGCGGCAGGCAGCACGGGCGCGGTGAAGACGAACGGCAAGCCGCTGTTCATCGAGTTCGCGACCAGCACTTGACCCACCTGCATCGAGATGAAGCCTCTGGTCGAGAGGCTCAAGACCGCGTATGAGGGCAAGGTCGAGTTCCGCGTCTACGTGGACACCGGGGACCCGGTCGGTGACGGCCTGGCCCAGCAGTTCAACATCCAATACGTCCCGTCGTTCGTGTTCTTGAACGCCGACGGGAGCGTGTCCGGTCAGATGATCGTCGGCGGCTCCGACGAGACCACGCTCAGGCAGCGGATCGATGCGCTCAAGTAGCGCGGGAGGCTCCATTCTCGGGGAAGCGCTGTGACCGCGTTCGCCCTGACGATGGGCGCCTCGTTCGCCGCCGGCTTCGCCTCGTTCCTGTCGCCCTGCGTGTTGCCCCTGATCCCGGGATACATCTCCTTCATCACGGGCTTCACACCTGCGGAGCTCGCGGACGAGCGGACCACCGTCAGCCGCTTGCTCACACCCAGCCTGCTGTTCGTTGCGGGGTTCACGTTCGTCTTCGTGGCCCTCGGGGCATCAGCCTCCATGCTCGGCACGCTCCTGGCGCCGTACCGCAGCACACTCGCCATGGTCGGCGCTCTGCTCATCATCGCGATGGGCGTCCTCATGCTCGGCATGATCCGGATCCCCGGGCTGTACGCCGAGAAGAGGTTCGACCTGTCGCGGACGCGCGTGCTCGGTCGCGCTGCGGCGCCTGTGATGGGGATGGCGTTCGCCTTCGGATGGACCCCGTGCGTGGGGCCGATACTGGCGAGCATCCTCGCGCTCGCGAGCACTTCTTCCGACGTCGGCGCAGGATCCCTGCTGTTGCTGGCCTACTCGGTGGGCCTCGGCGTCCCGTTCGTGCTCTCGGCCGCCCTGTTCGGGAGGTTGAGGGGCGCGATGAGGTTCCTGTCCCGCCACTCCCTGGTCATGAACCGGGCCGCGGGGACGCTGCTGATCGTCATGGGGCTGCTGATGGCCACCGGCAAGTTGGCGGTCGTCACGGGATGGTTCCTCCAGTACGTGCCGTGGCAGGTCGCCTGAGCGAGCCGAGGGTCCCGCCCCTCGCCGAGGCGCGGGCCGGTACGCATCGGTTCCTGACCCAGCGCTAGTACTTCAGGAAGTTCTCACACTCGAGCATCTCCTGGACGACCTGGCCAGCGCCGCCCACGAAGCATCCTTCGAGCAGATCTTCCTGGCTGAGACCGCGGTTGGACAGGCAGGGCGAGCACACCATGATGCGGTTGCCCGCCGCGAGGACGGCCGCCATCAGGTCCGCGACCTTGGCCAGGCCTTCGGCCGCCGCAGCCTCGGCCTCACCCGGGATCGCGAGCCGGACGCCTTCGCCCTGAAGGATGACGACCGGAGCTACCTCCATCGTCATCGCACCCACCGCCAGCATGAACGGCAGCGTCGCCATCTCCGGATCGTCCGCCGCGTGCGTGACCACGAACCCGACCTTCTTGTCAGTCATCGTTCCGTCTCTCCTCGCGCTACTCGTCCGGTCCCCGCACATCCAGCTCGCGCAGCAGGCGTCTCGCCTCGCGCGCGATCATCGGATCGTCGTCGTCCAGCATGCCGCGCAACGTGCGGATCGCCCGCAGCGCGTCTTCCGCGAGCTCTTCGGCCGCATGCAGCCGCTGCCTCGAGTCGGGTGAGAAGCGGGCGCGGTCGCGCGCGGGTGCGGGTGAGTACATCGCTTGGGAGTGCTGAGGCGACATGCGGACAGCAGGATCGGGACGGGACTCTTCGTGGAGAGCCGGATCGGACCGGTCCCATTCGTGATCGACCGCGGGCAGAGGGGTTCCGAACATCGCGTCGATCGGCATCGCGAGGAAGACCGGGCCGGGGCCGGCGGGCGCGGACCGTGGCCGGCTGGCGCTCCGCTCGCTCGGCATCGTCCAGCCCGCCTGGGTCGCGCGCCTATCGGCGTGCGCCTCATCGAGCAGTGTGAGCAGTTCGTCCGGGTCGATCTGCAGGGCGCGGGCGATCCCGATCGCGTTGCGCGCGTCGGGGAGGCGGCGGCCGCTCTCGACGTGGCTGAGGGCACCCGGCGTCACGCCGACGACCGCTGCGACGTCATCGAGCGTGAGCCCCAGTTCCTTGCGACGCGCGCGGATCGTCTCAGAGAGCCTGTTCACGGGCCCACCTCCGCACGGAGTATACCACTCCGTAGTTGTACTTGCCAGTATAATATACAGCGCAGTATAGTCATCGTCGGAGTAGGTGAGAGCGGTGATTGTTCGTCCGCGGCGGCCGATGTCAGACCCTTGAACGATACTCCGTAGTATCACCGCGATGCACGTGGAAAGGGGGCCACTGAACATGGCCGGCAAGAAGGATCCAAAGAAGATCTCGTCGGAATCAGGCCCGCAGGGGGCGAACCCCTACGTCATGCCACCGGAGCCACCGGGTGAGCGCAGCATCCTGATCGACTTCGTGCTCGACAAGTCGGGTTCCATGGAAGCGATCAGGGCCGCGACGATCTCCGGGTTCAACGAGTTCAGGAGCGAGCAGGCCCGCGAGTCGGGTACGGCGCTGATGACGCTGACGTTGTTCGACACGGTGTTCAACACGGTCGCGACGGCGGTCCCGATCGGCGATGTCCGCGATCTCACGACCGCTACCTACGCGCCGAGCGGCATGACCGCGCTGTACGACGCGGTCGGGCACACCTTGCGCCTGACAGACGAGTACGTGGCGGCCAACCATCCCGACCAGGTGCTGTTCGTGATCATGACCGACGGTGAGGAGAACTCGAGCCGCGAGTTCACGCGCGACAGTATCTTCAGGCTCATCGAGGACCGCCAGCGCGACGCCGGCTACGAGTTCGTCTACCTGGGCGCGAACCAGGACAGCTACGTCGCTGGCCGGGCGATGGGCATCAACGGCGGGCGCATGCTCGACTACGCCGCGACGCCAGAAGAGGCTCGAGCCGTGATGTCGCGTGTGAGCGCGAACGTGAGTGCGCACCGGCACTTCGCGGAGAAGCAGGCGCACGAGTGGTTCGCGCCCGACTTCGAGCGGATGGCGCTGCTGGAAGGCGAGGAGCTCGCCGCGCAGAAGGCGGCCTACGTCCGCCGGGGCGAGCAGAAGAAGAAGTAGGGAGCGAAGCAGAAGAGGCGGCCATCGTGTGGACGGACGCCTCTTCCTGCATCGATCGCGCCCCCGCCGGTCGTCAGGAGCGGTTGGCCGCGTATATCCGACGGCGGCAGGATGTGCAATCATGTCGCAGGCTCGGGGGAGCCGTCAACCGGAGGGGGACACATGGCGTTTCTTGATGGCTCGCATGCGCGGGCCCTGCGCGAGGCGCAGAACCTATGGGACCGTGGACGCAACGCCGAGGCGATCGGCGTGTTGGAAGCCGTCCAGCCCGATCTTTGGCCACGGATCTTCGCGAGCGATGCGCTCATCATCGCGACGCTGGCCAAGTACGTGTGCGAGTCCGGGGATCCGGCCCGCGGGTTGAAGATCCTGGAGGCGGCTCCGTTCGACGAGCGTCCGCGCACCGACGTCCAGGCCATCTGCCTCGGGACGCGCTCGTGTTGTCGCGCGGCCGCGGGGGACCTGACCGGCGCGCAGTCCGATCGTATGGCGCTCCACAGGGCGCAGCCCGGGCATCCGGCGCTGGTTCCGGCCGACTCGGCCATCGACGCAGCGAAGCGGTCCCTCCTGTCGCGCGCGATGATCACCCGCCCAAGCGAGGAGAGCAGCCGGTAGCGCAGGGCGGGCAGCGGCGTGGTTGTCGTCACACCTGAGCGGGCGGGACTTCGGGCGCGCCTGCGCTAGACTTGGCGGGCGGCGGCACCGGCTGTCGCGGGCAGGGGCATCGTGGCGCAGCGCTCCCTCAAGGCCAATCGGCTCATGAGACTCGGCGGATTCTTCATAGGGGTCCTGCTGTTTTACGCGCCGTTCCAGCTGCTGCTGCGTGGCCTGAACGCTTTGGCGCCTTCCACCACCGTCCTCGTGCCGGACGCGGCGGTCCCCTCATCGTCCACGATCGCGGGTCTGCCCGCGGTGTGGTTCGCGCATCCTTGGCAGTGGTTCGCCGACGGGGTGATCTCGTGGTGGTGGCTCCCGATGATCGCGCTGCCGCTTCTCGCGCTCATCGGGGGCCCGGTCTTCTGCGGGTGGCTGTGTCCGGCGGGCGCGCTCCCCGAATTCCTCGGTCGTCTCGTCCCCGACCGCTTCAAGTTCGACCTGCGCCACAACATCGACATCTTGCCGGTGCGGTTCGGCTTTCTGCTGGGGTTCCTGCTCATCCCGTTCGCGTCCGGCGCGGCTGACAGCAACTTCGCCAGCATGCAGCGGATCGTGAGCGGACTGTTCGCCAATCCCGCAGGGCTCTCGGGCTTCGATGTGGCCGCGATCCTGAGGCCCGACTTCTGGGTCCTTCCCCTGACCTTGGTCGTGTGGATCGTCCCGCTCGGTACGTTCACGAAGGGCGGAC
>DATCGP010000019.1:0-26357 GCA_036508875.1 Coriobacteriia bacterium
CCTGGAGCCGTGCCCGATGTGCGCCGGGGCCCTGCACGCGGCGCGCGTCGACCGCTGCGTGTACGGGGCTGTCGACCCGAAGGCCGGCGCTCTCGGCACGCTCTACGACATCGCCTCCGACGAGCGACTCAACCACCGCTACGACGTCGTAGCGGGAGTGCTCGCCGACGAGTCGGCCGCGCTGCTGAGGGAGTTCTTCATGCGGCTGCGGGCGCGAGGGCGTGAGCCGGCGCCCCTGGAGGGCTAGCTCCGCAGTCGTTACTGGAGTCGGTCCCACCGGCCGGCGACCGCGTTCGCGTTGCCGCCTCGCGGCCTTGCGGGATATACTCCCGCTTGCCTTTCGCTGGCGCGCTACGCGCCCGGGAGGCATGCGGAGAGTTGTCCGAGTGGCTTAAGGAGCACGACTGGAAATCGTGTATGCGGTGTTGAACCGTATCCAGGGTTCGAATCCCTGACTCTCCGCCAGCATGCGCACACGAGAAGGCCCGCCCGGGTGACCGGGCGGGCCTTCTCCCATTCCAGCGGGTGCGGGAAGTGCTAGCGGACCCTGAGCGTGACGCTCGGCGAGGTAGCGCCGCGAAGGTCCCAGTCACCGCTGTAGACCGCCCGGACCTTGTATGTGCCACGCAGCGTCGGCCTCCACCAGCACGTCGCGCGCGCGTTCGTGGCCGCGCGAGTGAGGCGCTTGGTTATCAGCGTGCGCCACTTCTTGTGGCGGCCATCGTAGCACTGGAACTTCACTGTGCCGGTCGCCGACCGGGGCGCCACCGTGGCCGTGAAGAAGGCCCAAGACCCGCGGAAGACCGAAGCGTGGGCGATGCTGAGCCGGACACGGCCGCGCACCGCCACGCTGACAAACGTCTCGGCCGGGGTGTAGCCGGGGCCACCATCGATCGCCACGCGGAGCTCACTCGATGCGGTCAGCCCCGGCACGGGGACCTCGAACGACAGCACGCCGTCGGCCAGCTCCGCCATGCCGGAGGCCAGCAACTCCTCGTTCTCCCCATCGGAGGCGAGGCCGTAGATGTTCACTTCGACCGGCGTTGTCGGGCCTGAGATCTCGCCCGTGACGTATGCGTCGCTGCCGTAGGTGATCGTCCGTGCGGACGCGTCGATCTCGGTGACCTGTGTCGTGGAACTCCCGTTCAGGTACCAGCCGGTGGTTGCGGTCGTCTCGATGACGTCCGCGCTTGCTGCGCCGAACGATCCGCTGTCGTCAGAGGGTTTGAAGTCGACGAGCACGGTGCCGTATCGCGGGTCGGCGTTGAGCTCGTCCACGATCTCCGCGATCGAGTCGCGGTGGACCGGCGCCGCGCCGTTGCTGCTGCCGTCCGTGGAGTTGTAGCAGTAGGCCACGAGCTGACCGGTGAGGGCGGCGTCCTCCGGGATCGTCACGGTGGCGTCCACGGTCTGCGTCGCGGCCACACCGTAGGCGAGCAGTGAGACGCGCACCGGGTTTTCGCCGCTGTGCAGCGGCGACAGCGAGTTGACGCCGACGATCCGGGCGTTGTGGTGCCGCGAAGTCGCGGTCGCCTGCAGGTCGACCGACACGATGTGCGGGTCCTCGAGGCCGTCGCCGAGCACGGAGAGCAGGCGGGTGACGGCCCAGTCAGCGTCCTCGGTCATGGCGGAGACTACGTCGAAGTCGTCGTCGTACACGTTCGGCATGACGATCGTGTACTCGTGGCCGGCGCTGCTGACGACCACGGTGGTGGTCGTGACCGCGCTGCCCGGGATCATGTCGGTGTCGAAGACCTGATAGCCGGCAGAGGACACCGCGGCGCCGGTCAGGGCTGCAGATGCGCCTCCAAGCGACTCGGTGTCCAGGATCGCGCTGGAGATCCACACCGACGAGGTCCCCGTGCGGCCGGTGTCGGTGTTGAGCACCTCCGCGGTGAGCGGGGCCTCGGCGGGCGTGGCGCCCACGGACCCCATGATCCCGGTGCCGCGGTCCTGGGTGAACGTCCCTTGCAGCGCGGCGGGTTCTCCCACTTTGTAAGGCTCGTTGAGGCTCGGCCAGACGCCGGCGATCCACGCGTTGCACATGTACAGGCTCGTCGCACCGGTCCAGTACGCCGGGTGTCCGTAGGCCAGCACCGTGTCACCGTCGGTGTACGTGACCGTGCCGATGCCGCCGACCCACATGTCCCCCCGGGTCGCGAGCGCGGCGACGGAGGCGCCGGGCACGAGTTCGGTCGAGAACGACGGGTCGCCCGAGGAGAGCCGCGAACTGATCGTGGTCACGCCGATGCGGTGCTTCGCGAGCTCGCTGACCAGATGGTCGTAGGCCCCGCTCCCCGGGCGAAGGCCGCCGACGAACACCGTCGCGAGCGGGCGGGCGACGAACGCTCCGCCGGCGCTTGCGGACGAGAGCTTCTCAGGCGTCGCGGAGACGATCACGCGATCGATGAGCTGGCCGGAGACCATCACCGGCTTGGAGAGGTCCAGGACGCGTGGGCCGTAGTCGGATACCAGTTGCAGCATCGAGTCGATCGGGGTGGCGAGCCCGGTGCCGCCCGCTGTGAAGAAGTCACCGTAGGAAACCGCCCCGACGACCTTCCAGGTGTCGCCGTCCTGAAGATAGATCGGGCTGCCGCTCATGCCCGCAGCGATGCCACCGATCGCGGCGATCTCATCGCCGGACGCCCTGAACATGATGAGCGCGCTCGATAGTGAGTCCATCGTCACGGCGAGCACCTCGACCGGGATCGTCTCGATCGTCGACCCCCTGAGGACCGTCTTCATGTAGCCCGAGAGGCTCCTGGTGGGGGAGGCGGCCAGCTTCGACCGCAGGGCTGTCAGGCCGAGTGTGGGGTCGCCGGTCGCCGCGAAGGCGACGGGTGCGGCTACGGCAAGCAGCGACGCCGCCAACGCCGAGATCAGGACCAGCCGTGCGAACGCGCGTCGGAGCGTCATGGATCCCCCTGTCCGTGTGGGACCTGCTCGCACAGGCCTCCAGCATCACTGCGTCGAGCGTAGCACGGTCTGGGAGTGCGGCCGGCGGTGACGTTGACCGCCTGCTACTCTCGCAGAGTCCAGGTGCGCCGGAGCGGACGCGCTCTGAACCGCGGGAGATGCGGCCTGCGCAAGAGCCGACACCCGCGACGTGAATCGCTCGGCGGGTGGTCGCCGTGCCGCCGAGTGTCGTACACTACCGATTCGCGGCCCGGCGCCCTGTGCGGTGGCCGCCAGCACCACCTCGCGGAGAGGTGGCAGAGTGGTTGAATGCGGCAGTCTCGAAAACTGTTTAGGGGGTATCCCCCCTACGAGGGTTCGAATCCCTCCCTCTCCGCCAGTTTGCCGGTCAGACGTAGCCCCGGTCACTTCGCCAGAAGTGCCGGGGCTACGTGGATTCCAGACAGGAGCAGCCGCTGACCTGCTTCGGTTGAAGCTCGTCCAGGGGCGCGGAGCCGGTGGTGCCAGGTGGATTCGTCCCCGAGTGCTATCGCATGCGCACGTACTCGCGCAGATCCGCCCCGAGCACCGCGCGCAGCTCCGACAGGTCGTTGGAGGGCATCGCCACGAACGCGAATGCGAAGACCGGATAGCGCGCGAAGTCCGTCGGTCGCAGCTCAAGAAGGTCGCTGAAGCGCGCCGCGAACCGGTCGTAGTCGATGGATTCGATCGCCGAGAGATCGACGGTGCTGGGCAGGTCGCACACCACCACAGCGGTGGTACGGCCCGCCGCCTTTTCGGCGATCCTTGGCCAGTCGGGGCGTTCGTCGCGCAGGTAGCAGCGGTAGGGGTTCACACCATAGGCGAAATGCGCGAGATCGGTCGCGCACCAGCCCCCGAAGCGCATCGGGTTGATCTCGATCGGGGCGATACGGCCGGCGGTGTCGATGCGGAGCTCGGCATGCACAGGGAAGTCCGTGATGCCCGCACGTCGGCCGATCTCTGCGAGGAACTCCATCGCCGGGGGACCCAGGCGATCCACGATCTCGGTGCTGGTGAGGTAGACCCGATCGCTCACGTCATCGGCCGAGGCGAACAGGTGTGCGAGCACGTCGACGAGCACCGGTCGGCCATCGGCGTCGAAGTAGGCGTCGACTGCGAACTCCTCGCCCCCGATGACCTCCTCGACCACGAACCGGTCCAAGCCCAGGACTTGCTCCGGGTACATCGCTGCGAATATGCGCACTTCGCGCTCGATCTCATCAACCACTGCGGGCCAGTCCGCGGAGGACGCCACAATGTGGACACCCATGCTGAAGAACCCGACTGCGGGTTTGACGATGAATGGCGCGCGGAGCCGGCTCGGGTCGAAGGTCCGCAGTTCGGACAGCGCGAGTCCCACGAAGCGGTAGTCGGGGTACAGGTCGGCGACGAGTTCGCGAAAGGCGATCTTGTCCTTGAACAGCCCGATGTGGCGCGGCAGATCGGTGGCTGCGAGGTTGTCGGCGATCCAGCCGATGGCGTTCTCAGAGTTGGAGTACAGGCGCGAACCTGGTCGTGACGCCGCCACCGCGAACTCGGCGTCGTTCAGGATCAGCCCTGTTGCAACGCCCACGAGTCGCTTTCGAGCCATGGGTGTATCCAGCACCGGTAGACCGAGCTCGCTCACAGATGCGACGAGCAGGTCGGATACGTATGGCTCCTCGAGGATGAACATGGCGACTCCGAGTCTCTGGCGCCAATGGCGCGGGACTTGAAGCAGGATAGCGCAGGTCCTCGCCGTCGATCTCCCTTGAAGGTGGCTGGGGCCTCATGCGTCGCCCATCATCCCGCAGCGTGGATGGCGCAGGATGCTAGACTTCTGCCACTCGACTGCGATGCTGCAGGGGGCTCGAGGACAGGGGCTGACGGCTTGAAGCGGGTGCTGCTCGCATCGGTGCGGAAGTGGACGGGCGTCGCCCGGCTTCCAAGCACGCTCGGGCCCTCAGGATTCGAGGTGCACCTCCTCGACAGCGGAGACACGCAGGCGTCGTCGTCGTGTTGGAACGCCTCGTGTGAGGTGTTCCGCGGGCGCGCCACGGCACTAGCGCAACGGCTGCTGGAGGTCGCGCCCTCCTACGACCGCGTGATCGCGTGCGACGAACCGCTCCTGTCCGCGCTGGTCGCCGCAGGGGACGCGCGGGCGGACGCGTTCCTCCCCGCGCCCCGCGAGACCCTCAGCATGCTTCTCGACAAGACGCGCTTCCCCTCCGCGGCCGCGGCGGCAGGCATCCGCGTGCCGCGTTCGTTCGTAGCGAACACACCGGAAGAGGCGGAAGCCGCGTTCGCTGAGATCGGGGGCGGAGCCTTCGTGAAGGGCGCTCACGGCGTCGCGGGGAAAGTCGTCCGCAGCGCCGATGATGCCGGGTCCGCCGGTGCCGCGGCCGCCGAGCTCGGCTGGCCGGTGCTTATCGAGCAGAGGGTGGAGGGCGACAGCCGCCTGATGCCGTGCCGCTTTGAGCGAGGCGTGCTCGTGGCGGCGATCTCCGCCTCGCGCCTTCACACGGTGAGCCCGAACGGCCCGTCCACGATCAACGCGATCCTCCCGGTCAGCGGCGAGCTCACGAGCCTGGCGGAGACGGCGGGCCGGGCGTTCTGCCTGCACGGCTTCGTGAGCATCGACTACTTCGAGCCGAGCGACGGGACAGGTCCCACAGTCCTCGAGATCAACCCGCGTCCGGTCCCACAGCTGCATCTGGGAAGGCGAGTGGGCGTGGACATGGCCGCGGCGCTCCACGACGTGGCGTCAGGCGTCTTCGACGGCTGCTCCCGGCTCTCCGGCACGGCTGCGCGCGTCGTGCTGTTCCCCCAGGAGCTGCACCATCTCCGATCCAGGCACGGGAAGGTCCGCGGTACGGTGCGCTGGCTGCGCACGCGCGACGCCCTGTCCGATGTGCCGTGGGACGACGCATCCCTCGTGTGGCGTCACCTGCGTCGGGCTGACTGATGCAGGGGGTCACGCCGCCGGCGACCGGGGAACCCGATGTCAGCGTCATCGTGGCGACGTACAACGGCGCCGCCTACGTCGAATGCGCTCTCGACTCGCTCGTGCGCCAGACGATCGGGCCCGAGCGGATGCAAGTGCTCGTCGTCGACGACGGCTCTACCGACGCGACGCCGGCGATCGTCGACCGCTACGCTGCCGAGCACTCCTGCGTCGAGGTCATCCACCAGCCGAACTCAGGTGGACCCGCGCAACCCCGAAACCGCGCACTCGAGAGCGTGCGCGGCCGTTACGTGTTCTTCCTCGACCAGGACGACAGCGTCGCCGATGACGCTCTGGAGTGCATGGTCCGGACCGCCGACGTGAACGGGACCGACGTCGTGGTCGCGCGCATGAAGGGCGTCGGCGGCCGCAACACTCCCCGGGTCGTGTTCCCGCGCACCGTGCCGCGGACCGACGTGTTCTCCTCCGCAGCATACTGGCTGCTCAACCCGCTGAAGCTGTTCCGCATGTCGATGGTCCGGTCGTTGGATCTCAAGTTCGACACCGAGATGTCGTGGGGCGAGGACCAGCCCTTCGTCGCGCCGGCGTACATCAAGGGCAACGGTATCTCGATCCTGGCGGACAAGGACTACGTGAACTGGGTCTACCGCGCCGACCGCTCGAACATCACCACGAGCGTGGTCTCCCTTTCCGCCCGCATGCCGGTGGTTGACCACATGCTCGACTACGTCGCCGCCAGCGTTCCCCCGGGCAAGGATCGGGACCGGCTCATGCGACGCCACTTCCTCGTGGAGGTCCTGACCTCGGCGTTCGAGGGGTACCGGACAGAACAGGACCCGGCGCTGCGCCACGCCGCCTTCGAACGGTTCCGCGAGCTCGCGGAGGCCTACTACACCGAGCGCATCGACGCGGACTTCCCTCCGAACGGACGCGTGCTGATGCGGCTGCTGCTCGACGGCCGGTCGGATGAGTTCTCGGAGTACCTCGACCTCGTGAAGCAGGCGGGGAGGCCGGGCGTCCTGGTGGAAGGGAAGCACGTCTTCCTCGGGCTACCTTGGTTCAGGGATCCGGAAAGGGGTCTTGCCGACGGCCTGTTCGACATCGCGGGATCGCTGAGGGTGGAGTGCAGGACCGAGCCGCTCGTGCCTGATGGGTCCGGCGCCCATTTCAGTGCGCGGTGCCGCCTGGGTGCGCTCACAGATCGTGTGACCGCGGTGGACCTGATCGCACGATCACGGGCGTGCGGCACCGACCGGTCCTTCCCGCTGGCGCACACGGTGGTCCTGGACGAGGAGCGCCCCTTCGTCAGGGTCGAAGACACGGGCGCGGTGGGGCGGCTGCTCCCGCGTCTTCCGGCCGGTACGTATGAGCTGTTCCTGCGAGTGTCCGCCGGTCCGACGTGGCGCGAGCGACGGGTGTGCGAGTGCGCCCCGCCGCCTGCCGAGGCCCGCGTGATCAAAAGCTCGCTGCACTTCGGCCTCGGCCGTGCCGCGACCCTGGTCACAACCGGTCCCGGCAACCTCTCGCTCAGCGTCGTCGACGTGGTGGCGCGCTGGCGGCGGCGGATCCGACGCGCTCGGACACTCGTCGGAAAAGCGGTCGGGCGCGGGTCCGGGCGCACAGCCTAGCGGGCCGCTGAGCGGTCTCAGCAGGCCGCCGGGACCGCGGCCTCGATCTCGGCGTATGACGTCTCGGTCGGCTCGCCGGCTGCGCGCCAGAGGACAGTGCCCTGGCAGTCGACGAGGAACACGTGGATCGTCTTGGTCGAGTCGATACCGAGTTCGCGCTCGAGCTCGCGGATGTCGGTGTAGATGGTCAGAGTGTGACGTCTCGTGTCAATATCGGGGATGCCCGCCCGCATCCCTCCGTCGATGCCGCCGCGGAAGATGCGGTACCCCTTCGAGATGCTGGGTACCTCCCGCCCCTCCATGCCCGGATGCTTCTCGGCGAGCGCGTGCAGCCCGGGGGTCCATTTGTCGACGAGAAGCTGATGCCACTGCTGGAACGCGACGATGATCACGTGCGGCCCGCCTGGCAGCCCGTGCGGGATCACATACTCGTCGCCTTCGAGGTCGCGCACCTGCAGAGCGGGGAACTGCATGGCTGGTCCTTTCCCGATCAGAGCGAGCCGAATGTGGATATGAGCTGTTCGAGCGAGAACGCCTTCTCATCGTGACCCGTGTAGATGCGGTCCGGCGCCCGCGCGATCACGCACCGGATGCTCGCGCTCATCGCGTCCTCGTCGCATACGAACCGGCCGCGCCTCATCGTGCGGGGGTCGCGCCCCCGCCCGCCCATCAGGTCTCCGACGAGCGCGTCGCCGGCGGCGGTGAAGACTGAGAGCGAGCCGCGACTGTGCCCGGGTGTGGGCACGACGACCGCGTCGATGCCGAATTCGCGCAACGAGCGCTCCCCGTCGATGACGATGTCCGGGACGGGGCCGACCGGCGACAGCGACAGCGCGTGGCGGCGCCGGATCGCGAGCAGCAGCGTCTTGTTGAGCGGGTGGCGGGCACGCATCTCGGTGTCGACACCGGACAGGCACTTCTCCTCGTCGCCCGCCCCGAGGGCCACCGGCGCACCGGTGGCCTCGCGCAGGGCGATCGCGCTGCCGGTGTGGTCGCCGTGGCCGTGGGTCAGCAGGACGAGAGAGACGTCGGCCGCGCAGCGTCCTTGGTCTGCGACCGCCTCGAGGATGCGCTGCGCCTGCCCCGCGATACCCGTGTCGACGACGACGATCCGGTCTCCGACGAGCAGGTACGCCATGACCGTCATCGGCCCCATCTTGATGGGGACCGGGATGACCTTCACTTCCGTCACGCCGTACCTCCCTGACTGTCCGGCTAGCTGAAGCGCACGGCAGAAAGCGAACCGTCGGCCTCAACCGTGACGATCCGGTGATGGCCGGTGTCGGCGACGAGCATAGTGGAGGTGTCGCTCCAGACGCCACCCGGTTCGCGCAGCGAGCCCTTCACGCCCGCATCGCCCGGCCACGGTGCGCAGGCGCGCGTGAGGAGCTCGACCCGCTTCAGACGGTCGTTGTAGGTGTCGGCGACGGCGACAGCGCCTCCGCTCGCGGCCACATCCTCGCAGTGCTGCAGCTGCGCTTCGTCTCCGGCGCCATCGCGGTCGCCGAATTCGAACAGCCCGGTACCCACCACGGTGGTGACCGCGCCTGGTTCCAGGGTCCGTACGGCTGACGTCTCGCAGTCCGCGATCACGAGCCGCCCGCCGGCGCGCGGCGACAGCCCGGTCGGCTGAGCGAGCGCAGCCCGCGTAGGCGCCGCGTCCCGGATGTCTTCGGCGCCGCTGCCCGCGAGCAGCGTGAGGGTGGCTTGCGCCGGATCGAGTTCGAAGATCTGGTGGGCCCCCGCCATGGAGACCGCGAGGCGCCCCTCGTGCTCCGCGAGTCCCCAGGGCGAGCGCAGGTCCACGGCCAGCGCAGGACCGGCGTGGATCGAGCCGCTCCCGAGCCGCCCCGTGCCGGCCACCCGCTCGAGCCGGCCTTCCCCGAGACGCCAGATCGAATGCCCGGCCCTGTCAGCGACGTAGACCCGGCCGTCGAGCGCCGCAAGCCCGCGCGGCTCGACGAGTCCCGGGTACTCGGCAACGACCGCCGCCGTCCGCTCGTCCGCGTTCCAGTCACATTCGAGCACCCGGCCGTGTCCCGAGTCGGAGACCCACAGACGGGCGTCAGCGAGGATCGCGCGGGTGGGGAACCGCAGCGTGCCCTCGTGCCGGGGAAGGGACACGTGCAGCGGGTCCGGCCCGCGCACGAGCGTCCCGCGGGACTCGGCCCGCGCCGCTACGCGCTCGAGCTCCCGGGCCATCGCCTCGACCTCGAACTCACCCGACTCGATGACGGCGAGGTATCCCTCGGGATCGATCACGGCCACGGTGGGCCACGCCTGGACCGCGTAGTCGCGCCAGATGCGGTACTGACGGTCGTTCACCACGGCGTGCACGACTCCCAGGCGGTCGCACGCTTCCGCGATGCGCTCGGTCACACGCTCGGTGACGAACTTGCCCGCGCTGACACCGATGACGGTCAGGCTGTCCGCGAACCGTTCCTCGAGCTCCCGTACACGCGGGAGCACGTGCATGCAGTTGATTCAACCGTAGGTCCAGAAGTCGAGGAGCACCATGCGGCCGCGCAGCTGCTCGAGACGGACCGGGGCGGTCCCTATCCAATCGAGCCCCTCGCGGAAGGCGGGGGCATGTACGGTGCCGGCTGGGATCTGGGTCATGCGCGTGCGCTCCTTCCAGGCAGCTGACGGCTCCATAGGGTTGTTGCCCCCGGCTGGCCGCGGGCTACCGCGCGGCGTTTCGGACTCCGCCGTGGACGTTGGCGGCTTCGACCATGGCATCGAGCACGGTGCGGATGGCGGGCGCATCGCCCGAACCTGCCCGGACCGCCGCGAATATGCGGCGCGTCAGTGCCGGCTCGACAAGCGGCCGGATGGCGATGTCCAGGCCCCGCAGGTCGGTCAGCTCCGGAGCGACGCCCACCCCCAGCCCCGCCTCGACCGCAGAGCCGATCGCGCGGAAGTAGTTGCTCTCGAGGATCACGTGCGGCTCGAACCCCGCGGAGTGGGCGACGCGCTCCACCGCCTCGCGGCTCGCCGCGGTCTCCTGCGCGACGCACCAGCGCTCGTTCGCCAGGTCCTTGAGGCGCACCGGGCTGCCGCTCAGCGCGAGCGGGTGTTCCTGCGGCAGGAGAACCACGATCGGTTCGGTGAGCAGGTCGTAGCGGGTGAAGCTCGGGTCCGGCGGGACCGGGACGAAGTCCCACTCGTGCGACAGCGCGATGTCCAGCTCGCCGGCCCGCAGCGCCGGCAGCGCCCGGAACGGTTCGAGCTCGCGGATGTCGAGTTCGAGCGCGGGGAATCGCTCGCGGAGGCCCGCAAGGGCGGGTAGTGCGATCGACTGCGCGGCGGTCTGGAACACGGAGATCCTGACCGTGCCCCCGACCTGGCCCGCGAGGGACTCAACGTCGGCGACCGCGGCCTCGCATTCGGCAAGTATCGTGTCGGCGTGCTCGACGAGGCGCCGGCCAGGCCCCGTGAGGCGGATCGAGCGCGCGGTGCGTTCCAGCAGTGCGACGCCCACCTCGCGCTCGAGCGTCGCGAGCTGATGTGACACCGCGGGAGGGGTGAGGTAGAGCGCCTCGGCGGCGGCCGTGATGGTTCCGCGCTCGGCGACCTCGCGCAGGATCCTGAGGCGGTTCGTGTTCAGCGGCACAGGGACCTCCGGTAATCATCGAGAGAAATAAATATAGATGCTAACACAAAAATAGCGGAAATGGACTTGTTGCTCAAACGTGCCGACAATCGAGTGGTGAGATTTACACGGCCGCTGGACGATGAGAGACGAGTCCGATGATCCTGCTGGTGACGAAAGGCCTGCTCGCACCGGCGCTGCTTGCCGCCTGCACGCTCGCCGGACGCCGGTGGGGGACGCTCGTCGGTGGCTGGCTGCTCGGGCTTCCGCTGATATCAGGGCCGGTCTCGTACTTCCTGCTGGTCCAGAACGGCTCCCGGTTCGCGGAGGGCGCCGCGCGAGGCGCGCTGCTCGGCATGCTGGGGACCGGAGTGTTCTTCGTCCTCTACGCGCTGCTCGCCAAGAACCGCCCGTGGTGGCAGACGCTGCCGGTATCCGCCGTGGCGGCGGCGGCGGTGACGGTCGCGCTCACGCAAGTCCATCCGGACCTGGTCGTCGCTGCCATGGTGGCGGTGGGGTTCCTCGCGCTGATCACCGTGGTGGTGGGCCGGCCGTTCGATGCCGTTCCGGCGCCTGCGGCCAAGTTGCACACGGTCTTCGTGCGCATGGCCTTCGCCTCGGCGATGGTCGTGGGCGTGACGCTCGCTTCCACGGAGTTGGGCTCCCAGGTCAGCGGCATGCTGACCGCCATCCCGATCATCTCCGCGATGATGGCCGTATCGACCCATCGCTCGGCAGGCGGCGAGTCGGTGCGCGGCCTCGTGCGCGGGGCGGTCGCGGGCTTGTGGGGAGGCGCGGCGTTCTTCGTCGTGGTCGCTTCGCTCATCACCGGAGCGGCGCCGGCCCTCACGTACCTCGCGGCCACGGTGGCTGCGGCCGTGGCGGCCGGGGCATGCGGCGGCCTGATGGCGCACGCACGGCCTTACCCTTCGAGTCTGCCGAGGTACTCCGCGTAGTCGGCATCGTGCAGGAAGTCACGGATGCGCTGGCGGCCCGTTCGCAGGATCATCCAGGGCGCGAACTTGAACTGTAGGTGCAGCCATACCCGCTGAGCGAGGCGCCTCGCGGGTGGCAGACCGCGGAGATACGTCTCGAGCCCCGGGCCGAGCCGCCGGTATCGGAGGAACAGCCCGTCGGCGAAAGCCCTCGCGATCCGCAGCCGGGAGTAGAACTGCCGGTACTCCTCCGTCACGATCTCCTGCATCTGACGCGGTGAGACTCTCTCCGGGCGGATCGACACGTGCATCCCGTCGAGGAACTTCAGGTCGGCTACCTCGTGGAACATCACCCGGCCGGCAGCGTCGTGTTCGGCGGTGCTCTTCGTCCCGGGCAACGGCGTCTCGAAGAGGTACTGGAGCGAGCTGACGTACTGGCGCGCGAACCGCCCGTTGCGCTTCAGTGTCTCGGCAGTGTCACCAGCGAAGGCGATGAACATGCCATGGACCAGAAGTCCGTAGCGTCTGAGGGCAGACAGCGCGGCTGCGGTCTTCTCGCTGGTGATGCGCTTTCCGATCTCGGCGAGGTCGGAGTCTTCGGCCGACTCGACGCCGACGCAGACCGTCGTCACGGGTGACAGGTCGCGCAGCAGGCGCAGGAGCTCGAGGTCCAGACCGCCCTGACGGTCGAAGACGGCGTCGGCACGCATCTGGACGACGATCGGCTGTGCATAGCCTCGCTCGATCGCGCCTCTCAGGAAGCGCTTGAACGAGGGCTTGTTCGCAGCAGCGTTGTCATCGATGAGGAACGCACCGCGTCCCTCCGCCTGCTGTTCCAGCAGCTCCTCGACGCTCTTCTGCTCTTCGCGGAGCACGTATCGCGGCCAGATCTCGTGCACCTCGCAGAAGGCACAGCGCTCGGGGCAGCCGCGCGACCTCCAGACGTTCGCGGTGGTGCAGTCCTCCGCGCCCGCCACGAGAGACATGTCGATCAGAGGCAAGGCGGTGACCTCGTCGTCGGTGAGCTGGCGGGGCGGAGGGCCGAGGTGCGCCGCGCCGGCTTCCTCCCAGGCGATACCGGGAACGTCACGCACCGCTGCGCGCAGTGCTTCGCCGTACCAGCCCTCCCGAACCGCGTCGAGGAACCGCGGAAGCGAGAACTCGGCCTCTCCCCTGATGACGAAATCGGCCCCGGCCTTGAGCGCGCGTTCCGGTGCGCACGTTGGCTCGGCTCCACCGAGCACGACGACCGCGTCGGGGTTGTCGCGCCGGACCCGGTCAACAAGCTCGGCCGTGCGAGTGAGCGTGCACGTGATGGCCGAAAACCCGACCACGTCCGCCTCGGCCACGTAGTCCCAGTCGATCGAGTCCTTGCCCGAGATGTCCTCGACGAAGGCGCGCACGTGGTAGCCCGCGTTGCGCAGGATGGTGGCCAGCAGGGGGACGCCGCGACCCATCGCGACGCCCGAGTAGATGTGCAGCCCCGGGGAGCCCGCCTCGATCAGCGCGACCCGGGTCGCGCTCCTGTCAATCATGTTGCCACGCTCCTTGATCTGCGGCCCGCCCGCTGCCGATGGGCGCGGGCGGCCGGACCGCGACCCGCGCGTCAATCGCGGGAAGTCACGATGTCCTCCGTAGGCGTGACCTGGTCGAGCCACGCGAGCACGAAGTCAGCGACCTGCTCACGCCCCTGCTCCACGATCGTGAGGTGGTCGCGGTTCCATGGTCGAGGGTCGAGCGGTCAGCCGCGTCTGACGACGAGGCCGTAGATGAACAGGACGACGATCGCTCCGCCCGCCGCCACCAGTACCGACATCAGGTTGAAGCCCGTCACCGCAGGGCCCTGGAGGGAGCCCGAGATCCAGTTACCGACGAAAGCGCCGACGATGCCCAGCAGGATCGTCATGATCCAGCCGAACCGGTCGCCCATGACGAGTTTGGCGATGATGCCGGCCACCAAGCCGATCAGGATCCACGTGAGGAAGCCGAAGTCCATGTTCGAACACCCTTTCACTCGAGAGCGAGGACCACGCGATGCGGTCGTGCGTGGAATATGCCCACTGCGCGCGATGGCCACCCGTCGAAAGGGGTTGAGTACGGCAGCATGCGTGCCGATAGATGTGGGAGTACCCTTGTGTCGGGTCCGGCGCTGCCGCGGTCAGAGCACTGGGGCGGGAAGGACGGATCGCGGATGGGCAGTGTGCGACGGGTCCGCATGACATCGTTCCGGCGCGTGACGCTTCTCGCGCCTGCGCTGGCCCTCGCGTTCCTGCTCCTCGGCGCCGCCAGCGCCTCCGCCATCACCCGCGCCACCATTCTTGCGCGAGCGCAGGCCTGGGTCGACCGCCAGGTCCCGTACAGCCAGACCAAGTGGTATGGCGGCTACCGGACGGACTGCTCCGGTTTCAACTCGATGGCGTGGCAACTCACTTCGGGCGGCCACCCGCTCTCGCTCTCGACGCGAACCCTGCACAGCGTCTCGACGACGGTCGCTCCCGGCGCACTCCTGCCCGGTGACGCACTGATCAAGCACAACTACCACACGCGCGTCTTCTACGGCTGGCTCGACGCGTCGCACACGAAGTACATCGCGTACGAGCAGGCCGGCCCGGTGACGAAGTCGAGCATCAAGGACTTGGCCGACGATCTCGCGTTCGGCTACGTGCCCTACCGCTACAAGAAGATCAGCGCCGCCTCCCCGACGTGGAACGGCGTCACGAACCCGACCTTCGACGTGTGGGCCTCGGGCGCTCCGGTCTGGTGGCAGGTCAGCGGGGGCGCGGCGTCGTCGGTCTGCACGCGGTCGGCCGGCATCAGGACGTCCGGGCACAACGCTCTCGGACTGCTGAACCCGTCGGCGCGGTCTCGTGACGTGGTCGAGGTCTCGCAGACCGCGAGCGTGACCGCGGGGATCCCGTACAAGCTCTCGGTTTGGGCGTGTTCCGGCGCGGACCCTCGCGGACTCGTGCTCCAACTGCGCTTCACCGACGGGTCCGGACGCACGCTTTCGACGACGTCAACGACGGGCGTCTCGTTCAGCATCGAGACGACCGCTCTCCGCCAGATGTCGCTGAACGCCACAGCGCCCGCGAACGCGACGTCGGCGACGGTGAGCGTGCGGCTGGCCGGCGGCGTGGACGCGAGCGGGACCGCAGGGACCGCAGCGGTACTCGACGCGGTCCGCCTGTTCGACGCCTCACCTGTCGGCAGCGCGATATCGATCTCGAAGCCGTCGGCGCTCCGGCACCACGTGGTGACGCTCAGTGGCGTCGTCACAGCACCGGTCCCGTACGGGGCGGTGCGCATCTACGTAGTGCGGCCCGGGACGACGAAGCCGGCCGTGCTCCGGGACCTGAAGCTCACCAGGGGCGCATGGACGACGAAGGTCGGGTCCGGATTGCGGGGAACGTTCAAGTACACGGCGAAGTACATGGGCTACGGTCCGTGGGGACCTGTGACCTCGACGGTCGTCACGCTCAAAGTGAAGTAGGGGACCGGAGCCATGGATCCGAGCTCCCAGTCCCGAGCGTTCGGCGAGTGGGATGTGGTACACCGTCCTCGGATCCGATGACGGGAGTCTTCATGGACGTCCTCGAAGCGATCATGACCCGCCGCAGCGTGCGGTCGTTCACTGACGAGCCGGTCACCGACGAGCAACTGGAGACGCTTCTGCGCGCAGCGATGGCGGCGCCGTCGGCCGGCAACGAACAACCGTGGCGGATCGTCGTGACGCGCGACCGGGAGACGCTGGCGCGGTGGTCCCGCGCGACGCCCTTTTCGCGGCCGCTCGCCGGCGCGGCGGTCGGGCTGGCCGTCTGCGGTGAGACGGTCGCCCAGAAGCACAGCGGCTTCTGGGTCGACGACTGCGGGGCGGCGACGCAGAACCTGTTGCTGGCCGCTCACGCACTCGGACTCGGGGCGGTTTGGATCGGCGTGCACCCGTCCAGGCTGATGGTGGCCAACGTGCGACGCATCCTGAGGCCGCCGCGCAACATCACGCCGTTCGCACTGGTGGCGTTGGGGCATCCCGAGAGGCAGCCGGAGCCCGTGGACCGCTTCCGGCCGGACTTCGTCGTGACCGACGGATGGGGCAAGAAGGACTGAGCGATCCGCCCGAGGTCACGCGGACGGTGGTCCTACGGCTCCAGCAGAACCTTCATCGTCCCCGGCTGGCCGGCCACGCGCATCGCTTCGACGGCCTTCGAGAGCGGGTAGCGCGCCGCGATCAGCGGGAGCGGGTCGACCGCGCCCATCTCCAGATAGCCGAGCGCGGCCTCGAACGGCCCGCAGCGCGAGCCGATGATGGTGATCTCATCTACCACGAAGGGTGCGAGCGCCAGCGTGATGTCGCCGCGGTAGGTCGACTTCAGCACGAGCGTGCCGCGGGGGCGCAGCGCCTTGGCGGCGACGTCGAACCCGGAAGTGGAGCCGGTCGCCTCCACCGCCACGTCCCACCGGCGCGGCTCCACGTCCGCTGCGTCGATAGTCTCGATGCCGCGCGCGTGCAGCAGTTCCCTCTGGTGCTCGTGCCGCGCCACCACGCGCAGGTAGGCGCCCGTGCTGGCGAGCACCTGGGCGGTGAGCTGACCGAGGCGGCCGGCGCCCACGAGAAGCACGCGGTCCCGGGGCTCGATCGTGACTTGGGTCAGTATCTCGGCCGCTGCCGCGATCGGCTCGGTGAAGACCGCCGCCTCGTCGGAGACCGAGTCCGGCACGCGATGCAGGTTCTCCACCGGGAGTGTCAGGTACTCCGCATGGGCGCCGTCGCGGCCCACGATGCCGAGGACCGTGCGCATCTCGCAATGGGTCGGGCGGCCCGCGGCGCACTGCTCGCAGAAATGGCACGCGGCGTTGATCTCGCCCACCACGCGCGCGCCGACCCATGACGGGTCGGGCGATTCCACGACGTCACCGACGAACTCATGGCCGATGACGCCGGTGAACGGATAGTAGCCGCGCACCAGCTCCAGATCGGTGCCGCATATGCCGGAGAGTCGGACGCGGATCAGCGCTTCGCCTGCGGCAGGGACAGGCACCGGCACGTCGCGGACGGACAGCTTCTGATCTTCGAGCCACAGTGCCTTCATCCGGTCCCTTCCTTCGGTCGTCGTCTCAAGTATCCCCGAGCCGGCGGCGCCGCGCACGGGGAGGCACGAAACGAAGAAGGCGGGTCCCGTCACCGGGGTCCGCCTTCCTGCGTTCCATGCTCTCGTTCGGAGCGGTGCTCCGCCCCTAGACGGCGACCTCGTCCGGGTGCTCGCGCGCGTCCACGAACCACTCCTTCGAGAAGTCGCCGTCGGCGATCTTGTCGATCGGCATCTTCATGTAGCGGCCGGTCGCCTCGGCGGCGATCGTGCCGTCGGACAGCCGGATCTCTCCGCTGCCTTCGAACAGGCGGCTCGTGTCGCGTGTGAGCCGTCCGAGCACCCGGATCTCCTCGCCGATCGGCACCGGCTTGCGAAAGCGCACCGTGATCTCCACGGTGACGCCCCACGCGGCGTGGTCGGTGATGTTGACCGCACGGCCGATCGTCTCGTCGAGCATCGCGGTGATCACGCCACCGTGGACCCGTCCGGGGTAGCTCTGATGGATCTCGAGGGGGGCGAAGACGCCGAGTATCTCGCCGTCGTCCAGCTCGTAGAACCGTGCCTTGAGCGAGGACGTGTTGTCGCGGCCGCAGACCATGCACATGCGGCTCACGTTCTGCGCCTTGGCGACCTTGCGCTGCTGGTGGGCGGCGTCGGGTCTGCTCATGTCACGTTCCTCCATCGGGTTACACCGCCTCGTCGAACGCCTCGACGAACTGGCTGTTGTACAGGTCGAAGTAGAAGCCCTTGGCCGCGAGGAGTTCCTCGTGGTTGCCCTGCTCCACGATGCGGCCGTGGTTCATGACGATGATCGTGTCCGCGTCGCGGATCGTGGAAAGGCGGTGCGCGATGACGAACGACGTGCGTCCGTGCATGAGTCGCTTCATCGCCTTCTGGATCAGCACCTCGGTACGGGTGTCGACCGAGCTGGTCGCCTCGTCCAGGATCAGGATCTCGGGGTCCGCGAGGAACGCGCGGGCGATCGTGAGCAGTTGCTTCTCGCCTGCGGAGATGTTGGACGCGTCGTCGTCGAGCAGCGTGTCGTAACCGTCCGGCAGCGTGCGAACGAAGTGGTCCACGTACGCGGCCTGCGCGGCCGCGAGCATCGTCTCCTCGGTGGCGCCGTCGAGGCCGTACTCGATGTTCTCGCGGATCGTCCCGCCGAACAGCCACGCGTCCTGGAGCACCATGCCGAACGTGGTGCGCAGGTTGTCGCGCGTCATGTCGCGGATGTTGATCCCGTCGAGCGCGATGCGACCGTGCTCGATCTCGTAGAAGCGCATGAGCAGGTTGACGATCGTGGTCTTGCCGGCGCCGGTGGGTCCGACGATGGCGACGGTCTGCCCCGGCTTGACGTCCAGGCTGAAGTCCTCGATGAGCGGGGTCTCCGGCTCGTAGCGGAACGACACGTCCTCGAGCGTGACGCGCCCGGTCGGATGCTCGAGCGCGATCGGCGTGGCCGTGTCCGGCTTCTCCTCGGCCTCGTCGAGCATCTCGAACACGCGCTCCGCTGAGGCGACCGCCGACTGGAACACGTTGGCGATGCTCGCGGTCTGGGTGATCGGCATCGTGAACTGGCGCGAGTACTGGATGAACGCCTGGACGTCACCGAGCGACATCGTGCCCGAGGCCACCTTCACACCGCCGATGACGGCGATGGCCACGTAGTTCAGGTTGCCGATGAAGTTCATCATCGGCTGGATGATCCCCGAGATGAACTGGGCTTTGAAGCTCGCCTCGTACATGTTCTGGTTCAGTCCGTCGAAGGTCTCGATGACCTCCTTCTGGCGACCGAAGATCTTCACGATGCTGTGGCCGGTGTGCATCTCCTCGACGTGGCCGTTGAGGTCTCCGGTCTGCTTCCACTGCTCCGTGAACTGCTTCTGAGAGCGTTTCGCGATCTGGATCGTCCCGACGAGCGCGATCGGCAGCACCAGCAGGGAGATCAGCGCGAGCTCCCACGAGATCCAGAACATCATCCCGAGCACGCCGATGATCGTGAAGATCGCCGAGATGAGCTGGGTGAGGCTCTGCTGCAGTGAGTTGGCGATGTTGTCGATGTCGTTGGTCACGCGGCTGAGGAGGTCGCCGCGCTCGTGGCTGTCGAAGTACTTGAGAGGCAGCCGGGCGATCTTGTGGTCGACCTCCTGGCGCATCTTGTAGACCGTGCGCTGCGAGACGCCCGCCATGATGTACTGCTGGCCCCACGAGAAGGCGGCCGACAGCACGTACACACCGATGAGCATGAAGATGATCATGCCGACCGCCGTGAAATCGACGCCGACGCCCGGCGTGAAGTCCATGTTGGAGAGCATGTCCAGCTGCTGAGACGCCTGGTTGGCGGCGGTGACCGCGGAGTCGTGTGCCGGCCCAGCGGGAAGGGCGTTGGCGGCCGCCTGAGCGGCGGTGACCTTCGCTCGCATCGCCGTGACGACCTGGTCCTTCGTCAGCCCGGCCGGCACCTTGCCGCCCATCTGCTGGCCGACCATGTTGCCGATCACGCCGGAGAACAGCTGGTTCGTGGCGTTCCCGAGGATCTTCGGGGCCGCGACCGCGAATGCGACGCTGACGATCGCCAGGAACATGACGGCGACGATCTTGCCGGTCTCAGGCTTCAGTTGGCCCAGCAGCCGGCGGAACGAGGCCGCGAAGTTCTTGGCCTTGGCGCCGCCGCCGGCCATCCCGTGACCGCCTCCGAACATGCGGCCGCCAGGGCCACGGCCGCGACCGGGGCCGCCGGGGCCGCCGAAGCCGCCGGGCCCGCGCACGGGCGCAGCGGGCTTGTTCGATGAGTCGCTCATGCGATCTCCTCCTGGGTGAGCTGCGAGTAGACGATCTCTCCATAGGTCGGGCAGGTTTGCATCAGTTCCTCATGCGTGCCGATCCCGACCACGCGTCCGCTATCCAGCACGATGATCCGATCGGCGTGCATGATCGTGCTGACACGCTGGGCCACGATGATCGTCGTGGCGTGCGTGATCTCCTTGCGAAGCGCCGCTCTCAGCATCGAGTCGGTCTTGAAGTCGAGCGCGGAGAACGAGTCGTCGAAGACGTAGACCTCAGGCATCTTCACCAGGGCGCGGGCGATGGCGAGGCGCTGACGCTGGCCTCCGGAGACGTTCGTGCCGCCCTGGGCGATCGGTGCGTCGAGGCCCTCGGGCATCTCCGAGACGAACTTCTTGGCCTGAGCCACGTCGAGCGCGTGCCACAGCTCCTCGTCGGTGGCGTCCGCCGCGCCGTAGCGCAGGTTGGTCGCCACGGTGCCGCTGAACAGGAACGCCTTCTGCGGGATGAACCCGATCCGGTGCCACAGGTCGTCCCGGTCCAAGTCCCGGATGTCGACCCCGTCCATCAGGACCGAACCGCCGGTGACGTCGTAGAGGCGCGGGATCAGATTGATGAGCGTCGACTTGCCGCTGCCGGTGCTGCCGATGACCGCGGTGATCTCACCCGGCCTCGCCTCGAAGGAGATGTCCTTGAGCACCGCGTCCTGCGCGTTCGGGTAGCGGAACTCGACGTCGCAGAACTCGAGGAAGCCCTTCTTGGCGCCGCTGGAGATCGGTATCGCGGGGTCGTTCACGGACGGCTCGGTCTCGAGCACCTGCTGGATGCGGTCTGCCGACACGGCCGCGCGCGGCACCATGACGAACATGATCGTCGCCATCATGACCGAGAAGAGGATCTGCACCGCGTAGGTGAGGAACGCGGTCAGGTTGCCGATCGGCATGGCGCCGCTGTCTATGCGCACGCCGCCGAACCAGATGATGGCGACCGTCGCCATGTTCATGATGAGCATGAGCATCGGCATCATGAGCGCCATCATGCGGTTGACCTTCAGTGCGGTGTCGGTGAGGTCGAGGTTCGCCTCGTCGAAGCGGTTCTCCTCATAGTCGGTCCGCACGAACGCGCGGATCACGCGGACACCCGACAGCTTCTCGCGCATGACCTTGTTCACCTGGTCGATCTTGACCTGCATCGCCTTGAACAGGGGCAGGGTGCGAACCAGGATCGACCCGATGAGCACGCCCATCACAGGCAGGATCACGGCGAAGATGCCCGAGAGGGGCACGTCCATCCGCAGCGCCATGATGATGCCGCCCACCGCGGTGATCGGCGCGGAGATCATCATGTTGAGCATGAAGAACAGCACCATCTGCACCTGCTGCACATCGTTCGTGTTGCGGGTGATCAGCGACGCGGTGCCGAAGATGTTCACTTCCTGCTGCGAGAACGACTGCACCTTCCGGAAGAGGCCGCCGCGCACGTCGCGGCCGAAGGCCATCGCGGTGCGTGAGCTCCAATACACCGTGATGATGGCGACGACACCGAGCGCGAGCGTCACAGCCAGCATCACCGCGCCGGACGTGAGGATGTAGTTGATGTCGCCCAGGCGCACGCCGTTGTTGATGATATCGGCGTTCAAGTCGGGCAGGTAGAGGTTCGCTATCGCCTGCGCCAGAAGCAGGACGATGATGAACGTCACCTGCTTCCAGTAAGGCTTGAGGTAGCGGACGAGAAGTCGCGTCATGCTTCCAGCTCCTTCAGTGCGGTGGCGGTGTTGTCGCTCAGCAGGTCGAGCAGGCGTGCGAACTCGGTGCGGTCGGCCTCGGACATCTTGCCGATGGTGCTGTCCACGTAGTGGGCGTAGCTGTCGGCCGTACGCTTGCCCTGCTCGCGGCCGGAGTTCGTGAGGCGGATCCGCGTGAGCCGCTGGTCGTCGGGATCGTCCCAACGCTCGATGAGGCCCTCGCTCTCCATCTTCTGGAGCATGATCGTGACGGTGGGTCGTGCGAGATGCATCCTCTCGGCGAGGTCCTTCTGGCTGATGCCTTCATGTCCCGCCAGCATGCCGAGGACCACGGTGCGCCCGGGGTGCCCCCCCGCGCCTCCGGCCAGCCGCATGAACAGCTGGCGGTTGAGGTGCATCGCCTTGCGGAACGAGCTCAGAACGACCGCGGAGGAAGGGTCGACGCCCTCAGGGTGCGGTGGTTCCGGGGGAGTGCCGAAGTGGTGTGGGTTCATGCAGCGCTGGTCCTTCCCGATGTCGCAATAGCGTTAGCGCGCGAAAGATTAGCACACGAACGGTTTGTGAGCAAACGGAATGCCAGCGCGGCGAGGTACGAGCGTGGTCCGACGAAGCGGGGCGGCGACGGACGGGTCAAGCCCGGGCAGGACCGGGCCGCATCGCCAGCCCCGCCGCCGCTTCAAGCACGAGCAGCGCAGCCAGCCGGACGGTGCGTCCGTCCACAGCATCCGCCGTGGCGTCGATCTCGGTGATGTCGAGGGCGGCGACTCGCGCGTCGCGCGCGAGCAGGAACGTCAGCGAGCGCAGCTCGTGCGTGCTGATGCCTCCGGGCGCCGAGGAGGGACAGCCGGGGACTTCCGCGCGGTCGCACACGTCGGCGTCGATGTCTACGAACACCGGGCGTCCACCCGCGCCCGCGACCTTGAGAGCGGACTCCGCGACCTCTTTGAGGGCGCGGTGAGCGAGCTCGCTGCGGTGCACGACGCTGATGCCGTACTCGCGCGCCCGGGCGGCGTACGCCGGCGAGTTCGAGAAGTCGGCGATGCCGATCTGCACGATGTTGTGTCCCGGGAGGCCGGCGTCGAGCAACCGGCGAACCGGCGAACCGTTGCTGTCTCCATCGCGGAGGTCGTGGTGCGCGTCGACGGTGATAAGCCCCCACCCGGACAGGTCGGCTCCGGCCAGCCCGAGCATCGTGGAGTAGGTGATCGAGTTGTCCCCGCCGAGCGCGACGAGCAGACGCGATCCGGCGGTCCGCGCGACAGCCGCAGCGACGCGTTCGACACCACCGGCACCGTCCGGGTCCGGCACGTCGCCGTAGTCGCACGCCCGCAGCGTCGCGACGTCCACGGCGTGGCTTCCGGCCCACGTCGAGTACCGCATCAGAGCCTCGCGGACCGCCGATGGGGTAGCGTGAGCTCCGGTGGGCGTGATGGATGAGGCGTGCGCGGGTATCCCGATGAGCGCAAGGTCGACGGGTGCCGTAGAGTCTCCGCCGGCGGGAACGATCCAGTGACCGGCGCGAGGCCACAGCGGGTCTGTCGGAAGTGACATGGCGTGGATCGTCCCCTCAGTCGGTTCGGCGGCCGCCTTGACGGGCGGGCCGTAGTTGCGACACTGGCCTAGGTCCGTTCGTGTGCGCGGACACATACACACTCTAGTACGCATCGGCGTCGCGGGCGGCGCAGGTGCGGATGGCTCCCGGGAAGGGAGCCGGAAGGTGGTAGTCACCCGATGAGTCTTCCCGTTGTGCTCGGCGACGGCCCCCTGTCCGTGGCGGACGTCGTGGCGGTGGCGAGGCAGGGCGCCAAGGTGTGCCTCTCGGAGAACGCCTCGGCGGCGATCGAGGCGGCGCGCGCCCACATAGACCGGCTCGCGAGTTCTGGCGTGCCGGTGTATGGCGTGAGCACCGGCTTCGGGGCCCTCGCGACCCGCTACATCGAGCCCGCGAAGCGGCACCAGCTCCAGCGCTCGCTCGTGCGGTCGCACGCGGCAGGAAGCGGCCCGGAGGTCGAGACCGAGGTCGTCCGCGCGCTCATGCTGCTCCGTCTCGCGACGCTGTGCACCGGCCGCACCGGCGTGCGCCTGTCCACCGTGCGCACCTACGCGGGGATGCTCAACGCGGGCATCACTCCGTGCGTGCCCGAGTTCGGCTCGCTCGGCTGCTCGGGCGACCTCGCGCCGCTGGCCCACTGCGCGCTCGCGCTGATCGGCGAGGGTGAGGTCCGCACCGCCGACGGGGTCCTCCGACCTGCTGCCGAAGCGCTCGCCGCTGCGGGCCTGGTCCCGGTCGAGCTCGAGGAGAAGGAAGGCCTCGCGCTCATCAACGGCACCGACGGCATGCTCGGCATGCTCGTGCTCGCGATCGAGGACCTGCGCGGACTCGTCAAGGTCGCGGACATCGCAGCCGCGATGAGCACGGAGGCGCTCCTCGGCACCGACCGCGTGCTCGCGGCGGACCTGCAGGCGCTGCGGCCGCACCCCGGGCAGGCGGCGTCCGCGCGCAACATGGCGCGGCTGCTCGCCGGTTCGCCGATCGTCGCCTCCCACCTCACCGACGACATCCGCGTGCAGGACGCGTACTCGCTCCGCTGCGCGCCGCAGGTGGCCGGAGCGGTCAGGGATACGCTGGACCACGCCGCCACTGTCGCCGGGCGTGAGCTCGCCTCGGCCATCGACAACCCGGCGGTCCTGCCGGACGGGCGGGTGGAATCGAACGGCAACTTCCACGGCGCGCCGCTCGCCTACGTGCTCGACTTCCTCGCCATCGTCGCGGCGGACCTCGCCTCGATCGGCGAGCGCCGGACCGACCGGATGCTGGACCCCGCGCGTTCCCACGGGCTGCCGGCGTTCCTGGCCGACGACCCCGGCGTCGACTCGGGCCACATGATCGCCCAGTACACGCAGGCCGGGATCGTCAGCGAGATGAAGCGGCTGGCCGCTCCCGCCAGCGTCGACTCTATCCCGTCATCGGCCATGCAGGAGGACCACGTCTCGATGGGCTGGAGCGGCGCCCGGAAGCTGCGGCGCAGCATCGACGGCCTCGGCCGCGTGCTCGCGATCGAGCTGCTGACCGCCGCCCGTGCCCTGGACCTGCGCGCGCCGCTCGTTCCCGCTCCGGGCACCGGCGCCGTGCGCGACCTGATCCGATCGCACGTGCCCGGACCCGGCCCCGACCGGTACCTCGCGCCGGAGATCGAAGCGGCACACCGGCTCGTGGTCGGTGGCGAAGTGGTGGCTGCGGCGTCCGCGGCCGTCGGAGAGCTCGGTTAGACAACCGTTCCCCAGAGGCGACTTCGCATGACCTCAGGTGCCCGTCCGGTGCGCGCTCCCCGCGGCGCGACGCTGACCGCGAAGGGTTGGCCGCAGGAGGCCGCTCTGCGGATGCTGCAGAACAACCTCGACCCCGAGGTCGCAGAGCGCCCGGATGACTTGGTCGTCTACGGCGGCACCGGCAAGGCCGCTCGCGACTGGCCGTCGTTCGACGCGCTGGTCCGCACGCTGACGACGCTCAAGGCGGACGAGACGATGCTCGTGCAGTCGGGCCGCCCCGTGGGCGTCATGCGCACCCACGAGTGGGCGCCCCGCGTGCTCATCGCGAACAGCAACCTCGTGCCCGACTGGGCCACCTGGCCGGAGTTCCGCCGGCTCGAGCACCTCGGGCTGACGATGTACGGCCAGATGACCGCCGGCTCGTGGATCTACATCGGGACGCAGGGCATCGTCCAGGGCACCTACGAGACGTTCGCGGCGATCGCCGCCAAGCGGTTCGGCGGGACGCTCCGCGGGACGCTGACCGTCACGGGCGGGTGCGGCGGAATGGGTGGCGCGCAGCCGCTCGGCGTGACGATGAACGACGGGGTCGTCCTCATAGTCGAGGTCGACCCGTCCCGCCTGGCCCGCCGCGTCGAGCAGCGTTACCTCGACGAGTGGACCGAGGACCTGGACGACGCGATCGCTCGCGTCGAGGCGGCGAAGCGCGATAGACGGCCGCTGAGCGTCGGGCTGGTCGGCAACGCCGCGTTCGTTCTGCCCGAGCTGCTGCGCCGCGGTGTCGAGGTGGACATCGTCACCGACCAGACCTCGGCGCACGACCCGCTTTCCTACCTGCCTCTCGGCGTGACGCTCGAAGAGTGGCATGCCGAGGCGGAGCGCGACCCCGAGGGGTTCACGAAGCGCGCGGAGGCGTCGATGGCCACCCATGTCGAGGCGATGGTCGGCTTCATGGACGCCGGCGCCGAGGTCTTCGACTACGGCAACTCGATCCGGGCCGGCGCGGAGCTCGGAGGCTACACGAGGGCCTGGGAGTTCCCGGGCTTCGTGCCGGCCTACATCCGCCCGCTGTTCTGTGAGGGGAAGGGCCCGTTCCGCTGGGTCGCGTTGTCCGGGGACCCGGCGGACATCTACGCCACCGACGAGGCGGTCCTCGAGCTGTTCCCCGACGACGAGCCACTGCACCGCTGGATGCGCCAGGCGCGCGAGAAGATCGCGTTCCAGGGGCTGCCGGCGCGCATCTGCTGGCTTGGCCAAGGGGAGCGGGACAAGGCCGGCGTCCGGTTCAACGAGATGGTGGCGGACGGACGGCTGAGCGCGCCGATCGTCATCGGGAGGGACCACCTCGACTGCGGGTCGGTCGCCTCGCCGTACCGCGAGACCGAGGCGATGAGGGACGGCAGCGACGCGATCGCGGACTGGCCGCTGCTCAACGC
>DATCGP010000020.1:0-10940 GCA_036508875.1 Coriobacteriia bacterium
TCGCGCTGCTCTTCGGATCGCTGCACACGATCAACTACGCGTCCGGCCTGTTCCCCGCGCCCGCGTCGCTCGGTGCCGCGCGCGCCGCGCTCGCGATGCTCGCGTTCCTGTTCCTGTTCGTCGGCATCGGCTTCAAGACGACCGCGTTCCCGTTCCACTTCTGGAGCCCCGATGTGTACGCCACCGGTTCGACGCCGATCGTGGCGTACGTGGCGACCGTTCCGAAGGTGGCCGTCATGCTCGCTTTGTGGCGGATGCTCGGACCCGGTTTCGGCGCGGCGTATCCGGTCGGGCGCACCTTCCTGATCATTGTCGCCGTGGCCTCGATGGTCTACGGCAACGTCGTCGCCCTCATGCAGGACGACGTGCGCCGCATGCTCGCGTATTCGGGCGTCGCGAACACCGGCTACATGCTCATCGCGTTCGCCGTCGGCGGCGCGGCATCCGGGACCGCGCTCGCGTTCTTCCTCGTCGTATACACCTTCGGGAACCTCGGGGCGTTCCTCGTCGTGATGGCGCTCGGCGTCGACAGGCAGGTCACGATGAGCGACTTCTCGGGACTGGCGCGGCGGAGCGGTCTCGTAGCCGCCGGGATGGCCGCATGCCTGTTCTCGCTCGCGGGCACGCCTCCGCTCGGCGGCTTCTTCGGCAAGTTCGCGCTGTTCAAGGCGGCGGTCGATAGCGGGTATGCATGGCTGGCGCTCGTGGCGCTCATCACCACCGTCATCTCCGTGGGCTACTACCTCAAGATCGCGACGCAGATGTATGGCGGGATCGTCGCGCCGCAGCCGGCGGATGCGGCCGCCGACGAGGCGATAGTGCTCACACCTTCCGCGCGCTTCACGGTGGCTCCGGCGCTCACGGCCGCGATCCTGGTGTGCGCGGCCGCCGCCGTCCTGCTGGGTATGTTCGGCGTCAGCTTGCTGACCGGCTGATGGCACATGCCGCACCGGTCTAGCCCGGTGTTGCGGTGCTATGATGACGCCCCCGCCACCCGCGAGGACTTTCGATGGGACCGCCTGGACCCCGGGGACGGGGCTGGGACGGTGGATCGGAAAGGAGGACGCCGTGAGCGTCCACACTCCGGCCGGCTTCGACCGGCCTGTCACCACAGCCACCTTCCGCGCGCGCAAGAGCGCCGGGCAGCGCATCGCGATGATCACCGCCTACGACGTCTCTTCCGCGCGCCTCGTCGACGCCGCCGGCGTCGACGCAATCCTGGTGGGCGACTCGATGGGCATGACCGTGCTCGGATACCCGTCCACGCTGCAGGTCACGATGGACGACATGCTGCGCGCTGCGGCTGCGGTCGCCCGAGGCACGAGCCACGCGCTCGTCGTCGGCGACATGCCCTTCATGAGCTACCAGGCGTCCCCGGAAGACGCCATGCGCAACGCGGGGGCGTTCCTGGCGGCAGGAGCGGGAGCGGTGAAACTCGAGGGCGGCGAGCACATGGCGGACACGGTCCGTCGTCTGGTCGCCGCCGGCATCCCCGTGATGGGGCACCTGGGGCTCACCCCGCAGTCGGTCAACCAGCTCGGCGGCTACAGGGTGCAGGGCAAGGACACCGCCGCAGCACTCGCGCTGCTCGACGACTGTCGCGTGTTGCAGGACGCGGGCGCGTTCGCGATCGTGCTCGAATGCATCCCGGCCGAACTGGCCGCCATCGCCAGCGCGGAGCTCGCCATCCCGACGATCGGTATCGGGGCGGGAGCGGGCTGCGACGGCGAGGTTCAGGTGTTCCACGACATGCTCGGCTTGGGCGGCGACTTCACGCCTCGCCACGCGAAGCGCTACGCGGAACTGGGAGCGGCGGTGACCGCCGCCGTGGCGGCCTACGCGGACGATGTAAGGCGGAAGGCGTTCCCGGGCGAGGAGCAGTCCACTCACCTCGACGCCGGCGTTCTCGACGAGGTCCGCGGCTCCCGTGCGGGCACCGTCCGCCGGATCGCGGGCGAGTGAGCATGGAGCGCGTCTCTTCCATCGAGGAGGTACGAAGCGTCCTGCGCCGGCCGCGTGTCGAGGCGCGCACGATCGGCCTCGTGCCGACGATGGGCGCGCTGCATGAAGGGCACCTCTCCCTTGTGGCCGTGTCCCGCGCCCGTTGCGACCTCACCGTCGTCTCGGTGTTCGTGAACTCGACGCAGTTCGGCGAGGGCGAGGACTTCGACGCCTACCCGCGCGACCTCGACGCCGATGCCGAACTGCTCGACGGGGCGGGCGTCGACGTGTTGTTCGCACCGAGCACGGCCGTGATGTATCCCGAGGGCGCCGTCACGCGCGTCGATCCCGGTCCGATGTCGCAGATGTGGTGCGGGGTCAGCAGGCCGATCCACTTCGCCGGGGTCGCCACCGTCGTCACGAAGCTCCTCAACATAGTCGGCCCCGACGTGGCGTTCTTCGGCGAGAAGGACTACCAGCAGCTCAAGGTTATCGAGCGCGTGGTCGCCGACCTCGACATCCCGACGCACATCGTCGGCTGCGCGATCGTGCGCGAACCCGACGGCCTAGCGCTGTCGAGCCGCAACCGGTATCTCACACCGGAGCAGCGCTCGCACGCGCTCGTGCTCTCGCGGGCGCTCGCGGCCGTGCGCGCACGTGTGGAAGCGGGGGAGACCGACGGCACGGCGCTGCAGCGGGAACTCGCGGAGTCCATCGCGTCAGAGCCCGGCGTCACACTCGACTACGCCGCAGTGGTCGACGCCGAGACGCTCGAGAGTGTGACGGAGTTGCGTCGCGAGGGCCGCGCTCTGGTGGCGGCGCGCGTGGGAAGCGCGCGGCTGATAGATAATGTCGCCCTGCGGCCCGCGCTCTAGGGCCGCCGCGCTGTCCGCTTCTTGACTCGTGTCACGTGACACGTTACAGTTGATCCATGATACGGACGTTCGCCGACAAACAGACCGAGCAGCTCTGGGTGACCGGCAAGATCCGCCGGCTACCACCCGACATCGCTCGCAGGGCATTGCGGAAGCTGTCCGCAATCGATGCGGCGGCCGAAGTCGAGGTGCTGCGCGTGCCGCCGGGTAATCGTCTTCATCTCCTGGACGGCGACCGGGCTGGGCAGCAGTCGATATCGGTGAACGACCAGTGGTGCGTGCGCTTCCGCTTCGAAGACGGCGATGCGTACGGCGTCGAGATCTGTGACTACCACTAGGCATGAGGTGAGCGAGAGATGAGCGTCCCCAACAGCAGGGCCCTACAGCGTCGGCCGATCCATCCGGGTGAGATCCTACGCGAGGACTTCATGCCCGACTACGGTCTGAGCGTCAGTGGACTCGCGTCGGCGCTCGGAGTGTCGCGTCAGTCGGTCAACGAGCTTCTCCGTGAGCGCCGCGCGGTCAGTCCGGAGATGGCGCTACGCCTCTCCACGCTGTTCGGCAACACCGCAGAGTTCTGGCTGAACCTGCAGCGGTCGGTCGATCTGTACGACGCAGAAGCCGCCATCAAGGACGATGTGAAGCACATCCAGCCCCTCTGCATCGCCTGACCAATCCCCCGATCCGACAGGACGCCCGTGACCGACACCTCCGACATGATCGCCGAGATCCGCGCACTCGCATCCGAGAAGCGCGCGGTCATCCTCGCGCACAACTACCAGCGCGCCGAGGTCCAGGACGTTGCGGACTTCGTGGGCGACTCGCTCGGGCTGTCCCGCACGGCCTCAGATACCGACGCCGACGTGATCATCTTCTGCGGTGTCCACTTCATGGCCGAGACGGCGAAGATCCTGGCGCCCGGCAAGACGGTCGTCCTTCCGGTGATCGACGCCGGCTGCCCGATGGCCGACATGATCACCGCCGAAAAGCTCGCGGCGTGGAAAGCCGAGTACCCCGGTGTGCCGGTGGTCACCTACGTGAACTCCACCGCCGAGGTCAAGGCGCTCACGGACGTGTGCTGCACTTCCGCGAACGCGCCGCAGATCGTGCGGTCGCTGGGGGTCGATCGAGTGCTGTTCGCCCCCGATCGCAACCTCGCCCACTGGGTCGCGGAGCAGGTCCCCGGTGTCGAAGTCATCGCGTGGCAGGGGTTCTGCCCCACGCATGAACGCATCCGCGCGGAGCACGTGGTCGCCGCGAAGGAAGCGCATCCCGACGCCGAGGTGCTCGCGCACCCGGAGTGCCGCCCCGAAGTGCTCGAGCTGGCGGACGCGGTACTCTCCACGAGCGGGATGCTGCGGTGGGCGGCGGAGTCGCCAGCCACCGGCTTCATCGTGGTCACGGAAGAGGGGCTGCTCCACGGGCTCGAGAAGGCTGCGCCGGGCAAGCGGTTCTTCACGCTCGATCCGTGCGCGGTGTGCCCGAACATGAAGAAGACGACGCTTCCCGACGTGCTGCGCGCGCTGCAGACGCTCGAGCCGCGTATCGAGGTGCCCGACGAGGTCCGCGCCCGTGCGCTGGCTGCGGTCGAGCGCATGGTTGAGATCGGCTGACGCGAAGTGAGCGAGATGAGGGGACCGGCCCATGGACGATCCATCCACTGAGAGCACCGCCGCGAGCGTCGCACACCGGCGCCTTCCGAGCGGGCTCGGCCGGCGCTACCTGGTCGGCTTCGACACCGAGGAGCTGACGCAGTTCTCCTCCGACGTGCTCGTCATCGGCAGCGGCATGGCGGGACTGACCGCCGCTCTCGGCGCGGCGGCACGCGGGCTGACCGTCAACCTCGTCACCAAGGGCGAGGTCACCGATACGAACACCTGGTACGCGCAGGGCGGCATCGCCGGCGCGGTCGGCGAGGCGGACTCGGTCGAGTTGCACCTCGCGGACACGCTCGTGGTGGGCGCCGGGCTCTGCGACGAGGACACCGTCCGCGCCGTGGTCGGCGAGGCGGGGGTCGCGCTGCGCGACCTCGTGGCTCTCGGCGTCGACTTCGATCACGAGGCCAACGGCAACATCGACCTACATCGCGAAGGCGGCCACTCCCTGCCGCGGGTGCTGCACTCTGGAGACGCCACCGGGGCCGAGATCCAGAACACGCTGTCCGCCCGCGTCCGCAACGCCGAGCGCGTCACTCTCTTCGAGAACCGATTCCTGGTCGACCTGCTCACCGCGGGCGACCGCTGCGTGGGCGCTCTCATCCACGATCCGACCGCGCGGCGCCTGTCGGTCTTCTGGGCTGACTCCGTGGTACTCGCCACCGGTGGCGCGGGGCAGCTCTACCGCGTGACCACGAACCCGTCGGTCGCCACCGGCGACGGCGTCGCAGCTGCCTGGCGCGCCGGCGCCGAGCTCGCCGACCTCGAGTTCGTCCAGTTCCACCCAACCGCCTTCGACTCCGCTGCCACGCCGAAGTTCCTGATCACCGAGGCGCTGCGCGGTGAGGGCGCGTATCTGCTCGACTGCGAGGAGAACCGCTTCATGCTCGGCGTGCACCCGCTCGCGGAGCTCGCGCCCCGCGACGTGGTGAGCCGCGAGATCGTGAAGGTCATGCAGCGCTGCGGCCGTCCCAACGTGTGGCTCGACGCGAGGCACCTCGGTGAGGCGCTGCTCAAGGCGCGGTTCCCGATGATCTTCGAGACCTGCCTCGAGGCCGGCTACGACCTGTCCCGCGACCTCATCCCGGTGGCGCCCGCCGCGCACTACGCGATCGGCGGCATCCGTGTGGACATCGACGGGCGCACGAGCGTGCCCGGGCTGTACGCCTCGGGCGAGTGCGCATGCTCTGGCCTGCACGGCGCGAACCGCCTCGCCAGCAACTCGCTACTCGAAGGGCTCGTCCTGTCGCGCCGTATCGTGCGGGCGCTCGAGCCGGCCAAGGCGAGCGAAGAGCGCCGCGTCATGTCGCCGGAGGAGGAGTCGGTCCAGCTCGTGGCGCTCCCGGTCGCGCGCGAGACGATCCAGTCGCTGATGAGCGAGTTCGTCGGGATGATCCGCACCGAGGAGGGCCTCGCGCGGGCCACGCTCGTGCTCGACGAACTGTGCGGCCTTCTCGACGTGAGCCTGCGCCGCCCGGTGGAGCTCGAGGTCCAGAACATGGTCACGCTCGCGGCGCTCACCACCCATGCCGCCCGGTACCGCACGGAAAGCCGGGGCGCGCACTGGCGCGACGACTTCCCCGCGCGCGACGACGAGCATTGGCGAGTGCACACCGTGTGGAAGCGCGGCGCCAAGCCGCGCCTGGAACCGGTGCGCGGCCCGGGCGCGAGCAGCGATGCGGCCACGTGGCCCGGAGCGGGCGCGTGACGGACGACCTGCGCCTGCCGCCGATCGACGCGATCGTCGCGGCCGCGCTAGCCGAGGACCTCGGGGTCGAGCCGGAGGCGCTCCTCGCGGGCGCACCCGGGCTGCTCGACCGCGACGTGACCGGCGCGCTCCTGCCATCCGGCGCCAGGCTCCGCGGCGTCATCCGGGCCCGCCAGGACGGCGTGGTGTGCGGACTTCCGGTGGCGGCGCGCGTGTTCGAGATGCTCGCCGAGGCCGCCGGAGTCGCCGTGCCGGACTGCTTCCCGCTCGTGCCCGAGGGCGCGCGCGTGGGTGCGGGCAACGTAGCGCTCGAGATCGAGGGAGACGCGCGCGTCATCCTGGCGGGCGAGCGGACCGCGATCGACTTCCTGATGACGCTGTCCGGCATCGCCACTCGCGCGGCCGACTGGCAGGACGCTGCGGGTCCGACGCTGCGCGTGCTCGACACCCGCAAGACGCTTCCGGGGCTGCGCGTGCTCTCGAAGTACGCCGTGCGGGCGGGCGGGGCGTCGAACCACCGTGCCGGCCTCTACGACATGGTGCTCGTCAAGGACAACCACATCGGGGCGGCGGGCGGGATCACCGCCGCCGTGGCAGCGGCTCGCGCGGCCTACTCCGGTCTGCTGGTCCAGGTCGAGGCGGACACCGCTGCGCAGGCCGCCGAGGCCGCCGCGGCGGGCGCGGACTTCGTGCTGCTCGACAACATGGATGATACCGGGCTCACGGAAGCGGTCGCCGCTGTACGGGCGGCCACACCGGTCGATGGCCGCTGCGAGACCGAGGCCTCCGGCGGGATCACGCTCGAGCGGCTCCCGGCGCTGGCAGCCCTCGGCGTCGACCGCGTGAGCGCCTCGGCGCTGACACTCGCCCCGCCTCTCGACTTCGGGCTCGATCTGGACGGGGACCGTCCGTGAGGTGGCCGTGGCAGACGGTGCCCGGCGACGACGGCTTCGAGTGGTCGCTGGGCATGGCACGGCTCATCTGCGGGCTGCTCATGGGGTTCCCGCTGTTCTTCCTCGCGTGTCTCGGGGCGATCCTGCTACAGAACGACGCTCCGCACTACCAGCCGGTCCTCATCGGAGTGCTCGCCGCGTTGGCCGTCGCGATCACACCTGCCGCGCCGTATGTTCGCGAACGGATCGCTCAGGCGGGCATCGTGGTGCACATGGACAACCCGCAGGCCTGGCGTCGCATCCTGCCCGTGTACTCCACGTTCGCGGCGGCCACCATCGCAGGATTCCTCGTGGCGCAGGCGCCCGCGCTGTTCGGGTTCGTAGCCTCGGCGCTCACCCGTGACCTGACGCCGCTCGCGATCGGCTCCGCCGCGAGCTTCGTGGCGTGGGCGATCATGTGGCCGAGCCGCACGCTCTGGTCGCGGTGGACGTTCTTCGCCGGCATCGGGCGGGAGAACCCGCACGTTCCGGAGCCGGACGACGCGCCGCACACGGCGCCGCACACGGATCCAGAACCGATACCGCACGCCGCACCCGACGAGGGGACCTCCGAGTGACGCGCCTTTCCGAAGACCGTCGCAGCCTCGTGCTGGACGCGCTGCGCGGCAACCCGTCCGGCGTTTCCGGTGAGCAGCTCGCGGGCGAGCTCGGCGTCAGCCGGGTGGCCGTGCGCAAGCACATCGAAGCGCTGCGCGACTACGGCTACGGCATCGAGGCCAGGCCGGGGGAGGGCTACCGGCTCCTCTCGGCGCCGGACGCACCTATCCCGCTCGAGATACGGCCGCTGCTCCACGGATCGTTCGTGACGCGGCTCGAGGGCGGCGGCATCACCGGCTCCACCAACGACGATGCGCGCGACCTCGCGATCGCGGGCGCGCCCGAGGGCACCGTCGTGCTCGCCCGTGAACAGACGAAGGGCCGCGGGCGGCTCGGGCGCGAGTGGACATCTCCGGACGGCGGCGTCTACGCATCGGTCGTGCTGCGGCCGGAGGTCGAGCTGCCGGATGCGGTCGTGCTCCCGCTGGTGTTCGGGCTCGGCGTCGCCCGGGCGCTCGACCGGTTCGGCGTCAGCGCGCTGCTCAAGTGGCCGAACGACCTCCTGGCTCCCGACGGCCGCAAGCTGGCAGGAGTCCTGCTCGACGGGCTGAGCGAGGGATGGCGTGTGAGTTGGGTCGTCGCGGGCGTCGGCGTCAACGTGAGGGAAGCCCCGGCCGGCGCCAACGCCGTCAGCCTGGACGAGCTCGCCGGCCGTCACGTCCCGCTCGCACAGGTCTCCGCGGCGGTGCTCGACGGCGTCGGTGAGGCGTATGACGCATGGAGGACCGGGGGGTTCGCCCCGCTGCGCGAGGCGTACGGCGAGCGCGCGTGGCTCACCGGTCGCGATGTGGCCGTCAGCGACGCGGGCGGGCGGGTCATCGCCGCAGGTCCCGCGGTGGGGATCGACGCGCAGGGGCGCCTGCTCGTCGAGGACGCCGGCGGGATCGTGCCGATCTCTTCCGGTGAGGTCACGCTCCGGGCCGGCTAGACGGGCCGCTCGCATCCGGACACCGCGCCACCTCGGCCGTTGACCGGAGGAGCCTCTCTCGGCTACCGTGAACCGTGCGCACGGAATGGTTTACAGCCCTTCCACGCGCGCACCCGGACACGCAGCCGAGGATTCCCGGAGACCCATGGCCCGCACGCCCGCACACGACCGTCCGCCTGCTCTCGAACTGACCACTTCGGCGCTGCTCGCGGCGCTGCTCGCCGGCTCGGCGGTTGTCGCCGTCCCGATCGGAGCGGTGCCGCTCACCCTGCAGACCCTGGTGCTCGTGCTCATCGCGCTGACGCAGCGGCCGAAGCGCGCTGCGCTAAGCGTGGGCGTGTATCTGGCGGCGGGACTCGTCGGCCTCCCGGTGTTCTCGGGGATGCGCGGCGGCTTCGCTGTGGTGCTCGGGCCAACCGGTGGTTACCTGCTCGGCTTCCTGGCCGGCGCGGTCGCGGGCTCATGGGTGCGCGAGCGGGTGGCGGCTTCGGTCACGTGGCGGGTGGTCTCCGACGCCGTCGCGTCGATCGCCGTGATCGCGGTCGTCTATGCGTTCGGCTGGCTGCAGCTGATGCTTGTCACCTCGATGGGAGCGGTGCCGGCGCTGCTGGTGGGTGTCGTGCCGTTCGTCGTGCCCGACGCGCTGAAGGCGGTCGGCGCGATCGCGCTGGCGCCGCTCGTGCGAGAGGCGATGGGCGCGCGTCCGTAGCCTCACGCGAACGTTGCGCGACTGCCATCCTGCTTGCCCCGCGGCGCGCGTACGATGGCGTCGGGGGCGATGCCGATGCAGGGGCGGCGGGTTCTTTTCTTCGTCGGGCTTCTCGTGATGTTGTGCGTACCAGCCGCGGCGTTCGCGGACGACGCACCGATCGCCGGCGTGCCCGGTTCGGTACGCCCTGTCACCACCGGTTCGGTGCGCATGGAATCGGAAGCGGTCCAGATCATCGTGTACGACCGCATCGCCGAGTGCCGCGCAGACTTCCGGCTGGTCAACAGCGGGAAGAAGACCACTCTGCGCCTCGCGTTCCCCGCGGTGTCGTCGGCGGTGAACGGCGACGACCCCTGGGATCCGTACAACTTCGGCGACTTCCTCAGCTACTGGCCGCCGGACGATATGCGCGGGTACTCGCCCGATACGCTCGGCGCGTTCCACGCATGGCGCAACGGGAAGCCGCTCGCGGTGAAGGTCGTGGAAGGCAAGGACGGCCCGCTCTGCGCGACGTTCTACGAGCACAGCGTCACGCTGCCGACAGGGGCCACGACCGTCACGGTGAGCTATCTGTTTGACAGCGATCACCTGTACGCGGCCTCTTCAGACCCGTCGACCCTGCCGCCTGCGCCGCTCCGGTGGCTCTTCATGGAAGGGAGCTTCCGGACCGTCGACTACATCCTGCACACGGGTGCGATGTGGCAGGGAACGATCGACACCGCGGTCGTCCGGATCACCTTCGACGACTCGTGCGAGCGGTGGGGCACAGACATGCTCGCCGCGAATCCCGCGGTCACGACTCCCGGCTGGACGCATCCGGACGCGAGAACCTTCCAGTGGGTGTTCCGTGACTTCGAGCCCGCCCAGGATCCGCAGAGCGGCAGGTCCGCCTACGACATCCGGCTGGGGTTCGTGAAGCCGACATGGCGGGGGGTCGACTACTGGGCTCAGTACGACGCTGAGCAGGCGAAGCCGAACCCGAACGACGACTTCGAGCCGACGTCGCGCTATGAGCGCCTCTGGCAGCCGTCGTTCATCGCGGACTACTCACAGGCGGACTCCGCCCGCTACATGGAAGTCGGCGATACGTACTCGCCGTTCTCGAATGGCCCCTCGAATGCCTGGGTGGTCAACGGCAACGGCACCAGGACGTGGTTCGCGGTCAAGCTGCACGGACCCGAGCGTATCCGCGAGATCAGGATCGTCCCGGGAGTGGCCGACGCCACCTATCGCGATAACTCCCGTCCGCGCACGATCGTGGCCACCTTCTCCGACGGATCGCGCAAGACGCTGCACATCGCGGACGACCCGCGGATGCAGCGGTTCCCCGTGGACGTGGTGACGAGCAGTGTGCGGTTCCGGGTGGGCTCCCTGTACCGGGGTGCGAATGATCCGCAGGCGGTCGCGGTGGCGCTGGCAGACGTGGGACCCACGCCCTCGCCGAAGTGGCTGACCTTCGCCGGGACGCTGCGGCTGGCGGGCTCGTAGGGCGGTCCGCTACCCCTCGAGCTTCGGCAGCCTCACCGTGAACACCGCACCGCCCTCGGGGCGGTTCGCGGCCTCGATCGTTCCGC
>DATCGP010000021.1:0-24862 GCA_036508875.1 Coriobacteriia bacterium
GGTCGAGAGCGATGTCGTGTTCGACGAATCGTTACTCGAGGAGATGCTGCAGCCCAATCGGATCGCCATTTCAAAGCGGCTACCGTGGATGAACGGAACGACGGTCACGCTCGACGACGAGGGCGGCGTCAGTGCCTTCTACCTCGGCGCTCTCACCCGTGCTGACGCCACGCACTTCAAGACGGTCAACATCTACAGCTTGTCGCGCGATACATGGAGGGCGGTGTGCGAACGACTCGATCGACGCATTGTGGCCGGGCAAACGGGAGAGTACTACGAGTCCGTGTTCGCGGAAATGGTCGCCGACGGTAGTTTGATGCTCGATCCGGTGTTCTTCCCTGCCGACCGATGGTATGAGATCGACACGTTGGCCGACTTGGATGCGGCTGAGCTCGTCTTCCCCAGATACTCCCGCGCCATGAGCGGTACGAAGGCGGCCTCTCGTCACCGCCGGGGCGGCAGAGCAAGCCGGGACTCGGCGCCGCAGGTTCGCGCCGCACGGGAACTGGAGTACGGGGCACTCGCATCGGAGCACGGTGGCTACTGGCGTCACGGTTTCGTCGACCACGCCTACCTGTACAACCTGTACTTCCCGCCTGAGTCGCTCTTCGAGCAACTCGGCAGTCAGATCCATGAGCTGGTGTTGAACTACCCGGTCGCTCAGGACGTCCTCGCTGGTCTCGTGGGCGATTACATCGGTCAACCCGCCGAGAGGATCGCGGTCGGCAACGGGGCAGCTGAGCTCATCAAGGTCGTTTCCGGGCAGCTCGCCGGCAGGCTCATCGTCCCTGTTCCTTCGTTCAACGAGTACGTCAACGCGGCCCCGGCGAAACACTTCGTCGAGTTCGCGCTTGAGACCCCAACGTTCCAGCTCGATGTCGACAAGTTCGCCGGGGAGGCCATTGCCTGCAACGCCGACTTCGCGGTCGTGGTAACGCCGAACAACCCGACCTCGCTGCTCGTGCCCAAAGCCGACCTTCTCCGTCTGCTGGATTCTCTCGACGGGCACGACTGCGTGCTCATCGTGGACGAGTCGTTCATCGATTTCGCCGAGGGAGGTGCTCGGGCGTCCCTTGAGGCGGAGGTGGCTCAGTATCCGAACTTGGCGATCCTCAAGAGCATGAGCAAGGTGTACGGCATCTGCGGGCTGAGGATCGGGTATCTCGTCACCGCGAACGAGGCCCTTGTCCAGCGGGTTCGTGATGGCTTGCCCATCTGGAACCTCAACGGTTTCGCCGAGGCATTCCTCCGCCTAGCGCCCCTATATCGGCAGGAGTTCGCCGCCAGCTGCGACCAGGTGCGCGCTGACAGAGATGTGTTCTATCAAGAGCTCAGCGGGATACCCGGTCTCGTCGTCTATCGGCCCGAGGCCAACTTCATCTTTTGTCGTCTTCCAGACGATGCTCCGTCCGGTCCGGAAGTGACGCGCAGGCTGTTCGTCGAGGAGAACATCTACATCAAGCACTGCCAGGACAAGACCATGCCCGAGTCGAGCCGCTACGTCCGCATCGCCAGCCGTACGAGGCGCGAGAACCGGGCCCTGGTTGATGCGCTTCAGCGGGTCATCGGGCCGCAGGAAGGGCGATGAGTGCGCCGCGTCAGCCGACCGCTCCGCGACCGATGCTCTGGTTCGCTCGCGACTTGCCCAATGTGTGCTCGCTCGCGGGGCTCTTGTCGGCGGTGCTCGGGGTCCACTTTGCGATTCGCGGAGTCTTTCCGGCAGCGATGATCGCCCTGCTGTGGGCAGTCGTTTTCGACTGGAGCGATGGCCTCATCGCGCGGCGGATGAAGGGACGAACGGAGGACCAGCGTGCGTTCGGGGGACAACTGGACTCCCTGATCGATCTCGTCAGTTTCAGCATCGCTCCTGCAGTGCTGTTGCTCAGCGTCGGGCGCTTTAGCCCTTGGTTCATCCCTGGCGCCTTCGTGATCGTCGCCACGGGAGTCATTCGGCTCAGTTACTTCAATGTCTTCGGGCTGGCCGATGACTCGACCTACCGGGGGCTGGCGCTCGACAACAACGTCATCATCCTGGCGCTTCTCTTTCTCTTCCGAAACGCGGTGAGCGCCCCGGTGTTCGTCATCGTCCTCTACGTCGCATTGATGGCCCTGTCGGCCCTCAATGTGGCTCCGATCAGGACGCCCAAGCTCAGCGGCAGGTGGTACTACGCCGTCATGCTGTATGCGCTCTGCCTGAGCGCGATCTATGGATGGCAGTTGCTGTTCCACTGAAGAGGTTGCGCGACCGCTGGCTGCGTCCCTCTCTGTATGTCAACGCTCTCGTCGCTGTTCCGTGGGTCCTGCTGCTCATCGCGCCCACAGTATTTCGAGCTTGGGGGGCGTCCCCGGTCGCGATCTTGGCCCTTTCTGGTGGACTGCTACTCATGACCGGAGTCGGACTCCTCGATGCTTTCGTCTTCCGGCTGAGTCAGTCACGAGTCCGACGAACGCCGACAGGGAAGATGACCAGGTCGGACATCATCGGCGTTCTTCTCTTCGGTGTAACGCTGCTTTCCGTCGTCGTTACCGCGCTGAATGCTCTCGCAACCCGACGCTGGACTGCGGTTCCAAGTTCGTATACGATGACCCACCAGCACACGACGGAGGCCCCGGCGCAGCGGCGTCGGGGCCTCCTGCTAGCATGAACAGGATAGGACGTCGACCAGTGATATCGGGGTCAGCCAAACTTCGGGAAATGTGCGGGTGAGACGCCCGCGCCGATAGTGGCTGGCCTCGGTCCACGTGGCCGGGGCTCGGTAGCGACACAGGAGACATGGAGAACCACAGATGAGGCGATCGTTCAAGATGATGGGGGTCGTTGCGCTATCTGGCGCGCTGGCCATGGCACTGCTGATGGCGGGATGCACAGGTGCGGGTGGCAGCGCGCAGACGAGCGCCGCCCGCACCTGCGGCGAGCTCGACGCCGACGTCTGCTCTGCAGGCGACGACGCCACTGCCTGATTCCGCGTACTACATGCAGCCTGGGTTGCCCAGCTGGGTCGACACGCAGACCAGCTTTGACACCGCGAAGGACTGGAACCTGTCGGGCGGGACGTGGCCGGTGGCCGTGTTCATGAACCCTGCGCAGGCGCCGCAGCTGCTCGCCGGCATGAAGGCGGGAGTCTTCCAGTCGGAGCTGAGACCCTTCGGCATCACGCCGGTGGTCCAGCCCATCGACGGCCCGCCGCGCGCGTTCCACGCACTGCAGCGCTCGAAGTGGCCGTTCATCTACGTCACGCTCACCGTCTTCTTGAACTATTCGCGCACCGAGCAGAACGAGGGGGGCGCCGGCGGGTTGCAGTACGTGGCGATCGCTGGCAGCGCCGCCGGGGGGAGCCAGACGCTCCTGGCGCGCGACTCGAACATCAAGACAGTGGCAGACCTCAAGGGCAAGACGATCGGAGTGCCGATGGGCAGCCCTGTGGTCGGCGTACTCATTGAGGAAGCCGCAGCCAAGGTGGGGCTCAAAGTCGGCAGCGGGCCAGGGGACATCCATATCGACATGCGCTACAAGAGCAACTCCGATGTCCTCAACGGATACGCGGCTGGTGAGTACGACGCCGTCGTCTCCATGAGCGTCACCAAGGTGCAGCTGATCAACATGGGATCGCACCGCGTGGCCGGCTTCCCGGACACGCCGACTGTCATGGTCCTCGCCGTCGAGCGCACGGTGCTCGAGCAGAGGCCCGACGTGGTGAAGGCGTTCCTGGAGGCGCACTACGCGAGCGAGAAGTTGGTCGTCCCCGCGTGGAACACGGCTGGGATCGCCATGCTCCTGCAGAACTGGAACGACTACTTCAAGACGCAGTTCGCCGAGCCGCAAGCTCCGCAGCGGTTGGTCCCGACCGTTGCGGCGTACCGGACCATGCTCGCGAACGTGCACCCCGAGGATCTGTCACGGGATTTCCTGACGAAGTGCTTCCAGTTCATGGGCGCTTATCACCTTTGGGACTGGCCGGGCGTCGTGGACACCTCGAAGCTTGTCAACCCCGACCTCTACAACGCAGTGCTGGCGGAGCACGGGCAGACCGTGCTGCAGTAGCGCCGGTCAAGCCGTACAGTTCGTGAGTCAGAAGGCCCCGACACCGGGGCCTTCTGGTATCTTCGACGAGGCGGGGATGAGTGGGACGATCCCGCGGGGGCAGGCGACGCGAACGGGGACGGCTTCGAGCGTCCAGTTGATGTTGTACGTGGCCGCGGTGCTCCAGGTCGTGGCTGCTGGGGTGGCGTTGATGCTGATCCCGATCAGCGGGATGCGGAAGTTTTGGTTGCTGATCTGCGCGGCGCTGGTGATCCAAGCCTACCGGCGTGTCGACGCGGTCGCGACGAACGCCGGCATGCTCGAGGCGGTCACCGCGCTCGCGGTCTCGGCCCTCCTTCTCGCGGGCATCATCGGCTTCCGTACCGTGTTCGTGACGTTGCGCCGCAACCGCTCACTCATCGACGATGAGGTCCGGCGCACCGACGTGGTCGTCAACTGAGCCGGCGCAGCGATCGTCGTGCTGGAACTCGACGGCCGAATCCGCGAGATGAACGACGCCATGAGGATGCTGTTGCAGGCGACCGGCCGGACGGTGGAAGGACTCGATTGGTTCGAGACCTTTCTCGGAGAGCGGACGAGGCCGGAGATTCGCGCGACTTTCGAACGACTCGTGGCGTCCAGCGAGGGCAACGACGAGTACCTCGAATACCCGATCGTGGACTTCGAGGGCACCGAGCACTCGATCGTCTGGCTTCGCCGGCTGCTTCGCGGAGCCGACGGACGGCCCACCGGCGTCCGGTCCGCAGGGGTCGACCTGACCGACAGCACGCTTCTGGAGAAGGACCTGGCGTTCCGCTCGATACTGCTCGATCACACGAACGACTCGGTGATCGTGTACCGGTTCGACGAAGTCATCATCTACGCCAACAGCACGGCTTGCGAATACAGGAGCATGTCGCGTGACGAGCTCATCGGGTCCGACGTGCGACACCTCATCTCGGCTTCCGACCGCGATGCGCTCGCGCTGCACCTCGATACGGTGGCCAGCGGTTCCTGTGTGACGTTCGAGACCGAGTCGGTGGATCGCAACGGCATCGTCCGGCCGCTCGAGTCACACATCTGCCCGGTCTGGTTGAGCGGCGAGCAGGTGGTGGTCGACGTCTCGCGCGACATCACGGACCGTCGCGAGGTCGAGGCAGCGGTCCGCCGTCTCGCGTACAGCGACCATCTCACCGGGCTCGCGAATCGCGCGCGGCTCGAAGATCGTGCGTCGCTCTCTATGGCTCGAGCGCGTCGTACGGGCGAGTCGATCGCGCTGCTGTTCATGGATCTCGACCGCATGAAGTCCGTCAACGACACCCTCGGGCACCTGGCTGGGGACGACCTGCTCCGCGAGGTCGGCGTGCGCCTGCGGACCCTCTTCCGCGAGGAGGACACGGTAGCCAGGGCGGGCGGTGACGAATTCGTCGCGTTCACGCGCGTCGCCGATGTGTCGGACGCGGACGCCGTTGCCGCGAGGCTGGTGGGGCTGATGGCGGAGCCGTTCGTTTTCGATGGCGAACAGGTCTCTACCTCCGCCAGCGTCGGCCTGGCAGTCTTCCCGGGGGACGGCGACGACCTCGAGCCGCTGATCGCTGCCGCGGACACGGCGATGTACATCGCGAAGGACCGGGGACGCAACCGCTACGTTCGCAGCGGCCCCGACGTGGCCTAGCCGGTTCTGTCGGCCACTCACTTCACAGCGAAGTCGCGCCACTTCAAGCAGGTGGCGGCGTTCTTGGCGTCGGCAGCGTGGTGGGCGCGCACCCTCCATATGCTCTTGTACGGAAGCCAGACCGATCCAACGCACTTCGTCTACGGAGCCTGCGCGGCAGCGAGTCTACTGCCGTCGCCGAGGATACGGTCTCATGACCATGACGTAGTAGAAGAGAGAGCCGATACTGCTCAGGCAAACGACGACGAATGTCCAGAACAGGCGGTCGTTGGAGTTTGGCCCGCGACGAGGGAACTCCCAGTCGGCGCGCTGGAAGACATCGACCAGGCCTACCGCCCAAACTGCGGCTGCAGGAATCGCGACAAGGGCGATGGCAACGAGCATGGCTGGCTGCATCGGCCTTCCATTCGGATGGACACCCGGCGCATGAGGACGAGCGAGACGATTCTACGCGAGACACTCTGGTACGTCGGAGGCCATGAGATCTGAACCACATCGAGTTCCCGTGGCCCGTGGCTGAGAGGGTCCTGTGGCACCACGAGCGGCTCGACGGCAGTGGCTATCCGGACGGACTCCATGGGGACGAGATCCCGCTGTCGGCGCGGATCCTGGCCGTCGCCGACGTGGTCGAGGCGATGTCATCACACCGCCCGTACCGCGCCCTCGTGGGACTGGACCAGGCGATCGAAGAGATATCAGCCAACCCGCAGAGGTACGACACTGACGTGGTACAGGCGTGCGTGCGCCTGTACGAGCGGGGCGACATCGGGGCTCTAGCTCGTCGCCGGGACCAGCGTCTCGCTAGACGCCGGGCGCGAGCCGGATCGCCAGCAGAGCGAGGTCGTCCGACAGGTGCCCGTCGGCGAAGTCGAGCACATCGAAGAACAGACGCTCGACCACCTGCTGCGCGGTGGCGCGCGACGGGATGGCAGCCAGTGCCTTCAGCAATCGAGCTTCTCCGTATCGCGAACCGTCGCCCTGCGCTTCGGTCAGGCCATCTGTGTAGAGGAGCAGGTGGTCGTGCTTCGCGATCTCACAGGCGTCCTCGTGGTACGCACTGCCTGGGAACGGTCCGAGAACGGTGCCACCCTCCCGCAACATCGTCGGCCTGTGGCCGGGGCCGAAGAGCACAGCGGGGGGATGCCCCGCCGAGGAATAGGTGAACGTCCGAGCGGCAGGATCGACGATCCCGAACATCACTGTCACGAAGGACTCCGTGTCCAGTGACGGGCCCATGACATCGTTCGTCTTGCGAAGGATCTCCGACGGGGGATCTCCAGCGAGCGCGTACGCTCTGATCGTGTCCTTGACCACCGCCGCCGTCGCCGCGGCCTCGAGGCCTTTGCCCGATACGTCGCCGACCGCCACACCCACCCGCCCCGCAGCCAACTGGAAGAGACCGTAGAAGTCACCGCCCACGCGCGCCGACTCGGTCGCGGACCGGTACACGCACGAGAAATCGACCCCCGGCAGCTGCTCGGGCAGCATGAGCATCGCCTGCTGGAGCGTGTCGGCGACAGCCCGCTGTGCTTCGTAGAGGCGTGCGTTGTGCAACGCCAGGGAGATCGTGGTGGCGACGTTGGCGACGAACTCTATCTGGGCGGGCGTGAACGCGACCGCCGCCGCGTGGTGGTTCAGGAACATGACCCCGATGACCTGGCTCTGCACGATCAGCGGCATGGTGAGGACCGAGCGGATGCCGTAGAGCCTCATGACGTCGCCGTTTACCCGCGGATCGTTGAGAGCGTCGTCGATCGCGACCGGGGCCCCCGTAGCGAGCGCCATGGCGGCGTGCGGGGCCTCCTCGTCCGACAGGACGACGTCGATGATCTCCGAAGGGAAGCGGTAGCTATAGCGCGTGAGCCACGCGTGGTCGCTACGCATCAGGATGGCGGCCGTCTCGGCCCCGACGGCGTCGCAGGTCTCCCTCATGGAGGCCTGCATGATCTCATCGACCTCGAGAGTCGAGCTGACGACGCTTCCGATGCGGATGAGCGCGGCGCTCTGGCGGGCCGTCTCACGCAGGCGCGCGTTGGCCAGCTCCAAGGAAGTGACGTCGTGGAAGGACATGATCGCCCCGGACACGCGCCCGTCGTCGATCAAGGGGGAAGCCGAGGCGAGCACGTTGACCGTCTGGCCATCGGACGTCCGGAACAGGAGCGGCTGGTCGCGGACGGTCTCACCCGCCAAGGCGCGCACAGCGGGGTACTCCGTCGCGGGGAGAGGAGTGCCATCGCGGTGCGACAGGCGGCCGGCGAGCCCGAGTTCGACCAGATCGCGGTCTCCGGGGTCCCAACCGAGAACGCGACAGGCCGCGCGGTTCGCCATGACGACGCGCCCGGAGGGATCGAAGTGCAGGACGCCATCGATCATGGCGTCGAACACGTGTCGCAGGTCCCGGCTCTCCCTCTCCGACCGATCCATGTGGCGGTTCAGCCCCCCGGTTCGCGATCCCCCCGACTCAGATTGTGCATCGACCAGGCTTAGATTACCAGCGACTGACAACCAGTCCGCCTGTAGGGATTGCCAGCACGACGCTTCACGCGTCATGCTCTAGCCCTCAATCCGCACGTGTCATCGGAAGAAGGGCCTGCAGTTGCCAGAAGCGTTCGCCGACGCCGCACTCGCTGTCCGCATCGTCGACGCCCTTCCAGGCTTCGTCGCCTATTTCGACGCCGACCTGAGGCTCGTGATGGTCAACGCGGCGGGTCGCGACGTGTTCGGCGGCGGGCGAGTCGACCCTGTCGGTCGCCCGGCCGACGAGGTCATCGGGACCGAGTCGAGGATGTACGAGATGCTCGTCGAGGTCGCGCGCACCTTGCGGTCCAGTACCGTCACCTTCACCGCTCCGATCACGGACCGGCGCAAGGAGCCGTCCACCATGGCCGCCTCGCTGGTTCCCGACATAGCGGAGGACGGCTCCTTGCGGGGGGTCTTCTCTTCAGCGGTCGACGTGACGGACCAGATCGTCGGTTTGCGCCGCTCCGTGCGATTGGGCGAGAGTCTGAGTCTGATACTGCAAGCCATCGCCCGGATGACCGATCCGCTGCAGCTGTTGGACGCGCTCGCTGCCGAAACGCTCAAGGCGCTCGACGGCGACTACTCGCTCGTGTCGATCCGCAGCGGTAGCGCGTGGGTGGTGACGCACCACCACGGAGCGGGCGGGGAGGACCGTGTAGGGGTCGAGTACGCGCTCGAGCAGCGCCCGGTGATCTACGACGCGTCATCTTCCGGTGAGATCCAGTACGTGGAGAGCGGGCTCGGCCACCCGCGCACGAACAAGCTGATCATGAAGCGCTTCGGCATCCGCTCGTTCGTTGCCGTGCCGCTGACGCTGCGGGGGGAGACGCTCGGCGTCTTCGAGATCGTGTTCACCCATGCCGAGCACGATTTCGACGATGCCACCCGGACCTACCTCAGGAACCTTGTGAGCGCCGCCTCTCTCGCCTACGGACGGATGCGCGAGTACCAGCACGAGCGCCGGATCGCGGACACGCTTCAGACGGCGCTGCTGCGTCTGCCGACCGCAGTGGAGGGTCTCCGCTTCGCAAGCCACTACGCAGCGGCTTCCGATGAAGCGCTCGTGGGTGGCGACTTCTTCGACCTGTTCGAACTGGACGACGGCCGCGCCGGCATCACGATCGGCGACGTGTCCGGCAAGGGGTTGTCCGCCGCGATTATCACCTCGCGTGTGCGGGACTGCCTGCGGCTGTGCGCACTCGACGGTCTGAGTCCGGCGGAGTGCGTCACGAAGACGAGCGCGCTCCTGTACCGCATCACGCCGGGCGACGTCTTCGCGACGCTGATCTTCGGGATCCTCGACATCAAGTCGGGGGAGCTGGCATACGTCACCGCGGCGCATCCGGGCGGCATCCTGCAGAGGCGTGACGGACGCATCCTGCTGCTCGAGGGCGCCAACTCCGTCGTGGGCGCCTTCCCATATCTGAAGTTCAGCGAGAGGCGCGTGACCCTGGAGAAGGGTGACGCGCTTCTCCTGTACACGGACGGCCTGACCGAGGCCCGCCGCGATGGTGAGATGTACGGGCTCGACCGGATGGTCGAGTACCTCGGGATCCGTAGGCGCAGCAGCCTCGTGACGCTCGTGAGCGACGTGTTCAACAACGTTCGCGAGTACACGCACAACCATCTGAGTGACGACGTGGCCATGCTTGCCATCACCCTTGACCACGTCGCCGATGGGTCGTCGGGCGCCGAGATCGCACCCGGTTAGAAGCACCGTCCGCACCGTTCGCGACGCGTCCGAAGAAGTCACTTGCAGACAAGCGCGCGTATCGTGTAGTAGAGTTGATGCACGGACCGAATCGCGGTCCGGACGTTTGCGGCTTGACTGACCGCGATCGGTGCGGTTAGTCGGGTCGCTTTGTTTTGCCCCGCGGGGCGGAAGGTAGGTTTGGAATGGCTGAGGGCACCGTTAAGTGGTTCAACCCGGACAAGGGCTACGGCTTCATCTCGCACGAGGGCGGCGAAGATGTCTTCGTCCACTTCTCTGAGATCCAGGGCGAGGGCTTCAAGACCCTCGACGAGGGCCAGGCTGTCGTGTTCGACATCACCGATGGTCAGAACGGCAAGAAGCAGGCGAGCAACGTCCGCAAGGCGTAATTCCTTTCGGCGAACGCTATAGAGCTTGCGTTGGAGGCGGCCCGGAGACGGGCCGCCTCTTCTGCGCCCCGACGCCGCTGGACCCGATCAGCGGCGTCTCGCGTCCCCTGCGCCCGCGCGCGCGCGCGTCCGGTCCCGTGCGCCCACCCGCGTGCGACTGGTAGACTGCCTCCCATGTCGCTCACCCTCACCAACGTCACCAAGTCCTTCGGCGAGCGCGTCCTGTTCCAGGACGTGTCGCTTCACGTCGCCGGCCGTGCGCGCATCGCGCTCGTCGGGCCGAACGGCGCCGGCAAGACCACCCTGATGGAGATCATGGCGGGGGAGCAGGAGCCCGACTCCGGCCTGGTCACCGTCGGCAAGGGCGAGGTGGTCGGGTACCTGAAGCAGGAAGCGATCGAGATGGCCGGTCGCACGGCGCTTGCGGAGGTCCTGTCGGTGGCGTCCGAGGTCACCTCCCTGGAGCACCGCATCTCGGTACTCGAGGCCGACATCGCCGAGGAGTCGGAAGCCGACGAACTGGAGCGGATGCTCGCGGAGTACTCGCGTATCCGGGAGCGGTTCGAGCACCTGGGCGGCTACACGATCGAGGCGGACGCCCGGGCTGTTCTCAGCGGCCTCGGGTTCCGCGAGCGCGACATGCAGCGTGACTGCGCCGAGTTCTCGGGCGGCTGGCTCATGCGCATCGCGCTCGCGAAGATCCTGCTGCAGTCGCCGGACATCCTGCTTCTCGATGAGCCGACCAACCACCTCGACCTCGAGTCGGTGACGTGGCTGGAAGGGTTCCTGCGCGCCTATGACGGAGCGATCCTGCTGGTCAGCCACGACCGTGCCTTCATGGACGGCCTGTGCGACCGCATCGCTGAGATCGACCTGCGCAAGCTGACCGTCTACCACGGCACCTACGAGTCCTACACGATCCAGAAGGCAGAGGGCCTCGACCGCCTGATGGCCGCCAAGGCGAACCAGGACCGGCAGATCGCCGCGCAGGAGAAGTTCATCGAGCGGTTCCGCTCGAAGAGCACCAAGGCGAAGGCGGTCCAGAGCCGCGTCAAGGCGATCGAGAAGATCGAGCGCATCGAGGTCCCGCAGGAGCGCAAGGCGGTCAAGTTCCGCTTCCCGCAGCCGCCGCGGACCTCCGAGACGGTCGTCACTCTCGAAGGCGTGAGCAAGGCGTACGGCCCGATCGCCGTGTACGACGGGCTCGACCTGTCCCTGTTCCGCGGAGACAAGGTCGCTCTGGTGGGACCGAACGGCGCCGGGAAGTCGACGCTTCTCAAGATGCTGGCGGGCGTTCTCGAGCCGGACGCGGGAACGCGCACGCTCGGACTGCACGTCACGACCGCGTACTTCGCACAGCATCAGCTCGAGGCGCTGAACACCCGCAACACGGTCTACCGGGAACTCGACGGGGCCGCGCCGGGTTGGACGCAGGGGCAGGTGCGCGGGCTGTTGGGCGCCTTCCTGTTCGAAGGCGACGACGTCGACAAGAAGGTGTCCGTCCTCTCGGGCGGGGAGCGCGCCCGGCTCGCTCTCGCCAAGATGATGGTCGCCCCGGCGCCGTTCGTCTGTCTCGACGAGCCGACGAACCACCTCGACATTCGTGCCCGGGACGTGCTGGAGCAGGCGCTGCGCGCGTACGAGGGCACGATGGCGCTCATCACCCACGACCGGCACCTCATCCGCGCGATCGCGACGAAGATCGTCCACGTGGAGGACGGCAAGGCGACCGTCTACGACGGTGACTACGACTACTTCCTCTGGAAGCGGGCGCAGACCCTTTCCAAGGAGGCCGGGGGAGCGGGGGAGGCCGCCGGAGTGAAGTCGCTCACGACCGTGCATCCTGACGCTCGCTCGGACGCGCCCAAACCGACGCACACCGTCTCCAAAGGGAGCGGGCCGAAGTCCAAGGAACAGAAGCGCGCGGAGGCCGAGGCGCGCTCGAAGGCGTACCGCTCCGGCAAAGGGGAGCGCGGGCGCCTCGGTGAGGTCGAGGCGGAGGTCGCCGCGGTCCAGCAGACCCACGACTCGCTGCTCGCGCGCCTTGGCGAACCCGAGCTCTACGCGAACAAGGCCGCCTTCGACGCCGCCATGGTCGAGTACGGCACGGTGAAGTCGCGCCTCGCCGTACTGGAGCGTGAGTGGCTCGAACTGTCGGAGACGATCGAGGAGATCGACGCCGACGGCCCGGCCGCTCCTCCGGCCGCCCCTCAACCCGTGCGCACCCCGAAGCGGCACCACAAGGCGTAGTCGGGAATGCGGTTTCGGCTCCGGCCGCGCTCGCCTGACCTGCGAGAACTCCAGACTTTGTAACTGCGGTTTACAAAGTATCGCGTCTCGCCGTAGAATCCGGGTACGACCGAGGGGTTGTTCGGCACCGGTCGTGGGAATCTCCCTGTGGAGGGTTGCACGCACACCGGCGGCGGGACGGAGCACGTGTGTCGGCGGCATCTGCGCAAGCGGTACTGCTCTTCATCGGCGCGCTCATAGCGGCGGTCGCGTTCGTTGGTCTCGTGTTCGGGGCGAACGCGCTGCTCTCACCCCGGAAGCCCACTCCTGAGAAGCTCGATCCGTTCGAGTGCGGCATGCCTCCGGCGGGCGATCCGCACGTGCGGTATCCGATCCGGTACACCGCGGTGGCGGTGTTGTTCGTGATCTTCGACGTCGAGGCCGTGCTGCTCTTCGCTGTGGCGTCCAAAGTTCACGGGAGCATCGGCGGCGGCCTCGCGGTTCTCGTGTTCTCTTCGATGCTGGCTCTCGGTCTCGCCTACGCCTGGAAGACGGGAGCGCTCAAGTGGCGCTCGTAGACGGTTTCACCAAGGGCCTCGAGCGCATGCCTGGAGGAAGCGTCATCCTCACGAGCATGGACGCGCTGGCCGACTGGGCTCGCGGCCAGTCGCTGTGGGCGATGCCGATGGGGACGGCTTGCTGTGCCATGGAGCTGATCGCCTGCTCGTTCTCGCGATTCGACTTCGACCGGCTCGGCACGTTCCCGCGCCCCGACCCGCGTCACGTGGACGTGATGATCCTGGCGGGCACGATCACCAAGAAGATGCAGCCGGCCGTCAAGCGTCTCTACGAGCAGATGCCGGACCCGAAGTACGTCGTGGCTATGGGCAACTGCACCGTCAGCGGCGGCATCTTCTACTACGACTCCTACTCCGTGGTCCGCGGCGCGGACACCTTCCTGCCGGTGGACGTCTACATCGCGGGCTGCCCGCCCAGGCCGGAAGCGCTCCAGGACGGAGTGCTGCGGCTGCGCGAGCTCATCCACACGCGCTCCCTCGACGAGGAGCGCTCGTACGAGCGGGAACTGACGCTCCCGGGTCCCGACACTCCACGCGCAGGCACGACTGACGCTTGCCGAGGCCATCTGCTTTCGTCGCCCGGACCGGACGGAGAGGACGGATGAGCGACCTCAGCGCCATCCCGGTCCCCGTCCCGGCTGATGCCGGGTCCAGCCTCGAGGTGCTGCGCGAGGCGCTGTGCTCCGTCCACCCGGACCTCTGTCCGCTGTTCTCGATCGAGTTCGCCGACAGCGTGCTGATGGTGTCGCGGGCACAGCTCCACGCCACCGCCGCCAAGCTGAAGGAACTCGGGTTCGAGCGGTTCGGCTTCGTGACCGCCGTGGATTTCGGCGACGACTTCGAGCTCGTCTACCGTCTGCAGTCGACGAGGTTCGGGGTCGGGATGTCGCTGAAGACCGAGGTGCCGCGAGACGAGCCCGCGATCGAGACGATCACCGACCTGTGGCCGGCTGCGAACTGGCACGAGCGCGAGGTGTACGACCTGATGGGGATCGAGTTCATCGGCCACCCGGATCTGCGCCGGATCCTGCTTCCCGACGACTGGGTGGGCCATCCGCTGCGCAAGGACTACCACGACGACGACGTGATACCGAGGCCCGACTACATCTGACGACCCTTCCGGGGCCACGACGAGCGATGAGAGGAGGTGCGGGATGACGATTGAGATCGAGAGCAGGCGCAGCGTGACGGACGAGGCTGGCCGCGGCGTGGACGAGCTCGTGGTCAACATCGGCCCCTCGCACCCCTCGACGCACGGCGTGTGCCGGGTCATCGCGCACCTCGACGGAGAGGTCGTCGTGAAGGCCGAGCCGGTCATCGGCTACCTGCACCGCGGCATCGAGAAGATGGCCGAGAACCGGACCTACCTGCAGGTCGTGCCACTCACGGACCGGCTGGACTACGTCGGGTCGATGTATGCGAACTGGGCGTACTGCCGCGCGGTCGAGCGGCTCGCGGACATCCGCGTGCCCGAGCGGGCCGAGTACATCCGCGTGATCGTGTGCGAGCTGCAGCGCATCGCGAGCCACATGATGGGGGTGGGCGCTTCGGGCGCGGACACCGGCGCGTTCACCGCGTTCGTGTACGCGTTCGACATCCGCGAGCGCATCGTTGAGCTGTTCGAGCTGCTCTGCGGCGCGCGCCTGACCTACAACTACGTGCGGCCCGGCGGCGTCTCGGCCGACCTGCCGGACGGCTGGATCGAGGCGTGCCGCGCAGTCGTGCGGGCGGCGCCGGCGCGTCTGCGCGAGCTCGACGACCTGTTCTTCGGCAACTACATCGCAGCGGGTCGCATGCGCGGCATAGGCGTGCTCTCAGCGGAAGACGCGGTCGCCTGGGGCGCCACAGGCCCGGTCGCCCGCGGTTCGGGAGTCCCGTTCGACCTTCGCAAGGACGACCCCTACTCGGTGTACCCGCGCCTGGACTTCGATGTGCCGGTCGGGGAGAGCGGCGACGCGTTCGACCGCGGCCGCGTCAAGCTGTTCGAGTCGATCGAGTCGTGCCGCATCATCGAGCAGGCCCTGGACCAGATCGAGGCCGGGCCGGTCAAGGCGAGCGGGCTTCCGCGGCTCATCCGGCCCCGTCCGGGTGACGCCTACGACCACATCGAATCGGCTCGCGGCTCCCTCGGCGTCTACCTCGTCTCCGACGGCTCGCCGAGACCGTACCGTATGAAGGTCCGGTCTCCAGCCTTCTGCAACCTGCAGCTGCTCGGCCGCCTGGCGGTCGGACACACCGTCAGCGACCTCGTGGTCATCCTCGGCTCGCTGGATCCCGTGTTCGGCGAGGTGGACCGGTGACCTCGACGCTTATAGGACTGCTGTTCGGTCTGCTCGCCGGCCTCGCGATCGCGCTGGCGGCGCTGTTCGGCGTCTGGTGGGAGCGCAAGGTCTCCGGCCGGATCCAGCTGCGCTTCGGACCGCAGCAGGCCGGGCCGGCGGGACTGTTCCAGACACTGGCCGACACGGTGAAGCTGGTGCTCAAGGAGGACGTCACCCCGGCAGCGGCCGATCGCACGATCTTCAAGTGGGCGCCGTTGCTCGTCTTCACGCCGGTCGCGCTGTCGCTGCTGGCGGTGCCGTTCGCTACCGGTTTCGCCCCTCTGGACACCGGGGTCGGGATGCTGCTGTTCCTTGCGGTGCCCTCGGTATCCGTGCTCGGCGTTCTCCTTGGAGGATGGGCGTCCGCGAACACGTACGGGACGCTCGGGGGGATGCGCGGAGCCGCGCAGATGGTCTCGTACGAGGTGCCGCGCACGCTGTCCGTGCTGTCACTCGTCGTGGTCGCCGGCTCGATGCGCCCGACGATCGTCATGGGCGCCTGGCGCTGGTGGTGGCTGCCGCTGTTCGCAGCCGGCTTCCTCATCTACCTGATCTCATCGATCGCGGAGATGAACCGCGGTCCGTTCGACCTGCCGGAAGCGGAATCGGAACTCGTGGCGGGCTACTTCGCCGATTACACCGGGATCCGCTGGGCGATCTTCATGATGTCGGAGTATGGCGCGATGCTGGCGGCCTCCACGTTCGGGGCCGCTGTATTCCTGGGTGGGACGAACGGTCTTCCCGGCGCCCTGGGCGTGATCGTGCTCCTGCTGAAGGCCGTCGCGATCACGACCGTCGTGATCTGGGTCAAGTGGACCTTCCCTCGCTTCCGGCAGGACCAGCTCATGGCGTTCGCCTGGAAGGTGCTCACGCCACTGGCTCTGCTGCAGCTGCTCGTCGCCGGGATCGTGGCGATATGGCTGTGAAGCGGAACATCACGCCGGGGCCGGGGACGGACCGCCGCGACAGTGGCGACGGGCGCTTCTCGGTCAGCACCACGCCGAAGACCGGCATGGCGGCGTTCGTGGCGGGCTGGAAGTCGATCGCGACGGGCCTGGGGATCACAGCCCGGCACGCCGCAGAGAAGCCGGGGACCGTCCGCTACCCGTTCGAGAAGCTGACGATGTCGCCGCGTTGGCGCGGCGCGCTACGCCTGCGTGGAGTACTCGGCCTCGACGAGGTCGCGCTGATCTCCGGTGAGCCGCCGAAGCATAACGAGGCGATCGCGTCGCTGCTCGCTGCCGATCGCCTGCCTCCGTGCGTGGGCACCTGCCCGGCGAACGTGGACGCGCGCGGCCAGAACTACCTCATCGCCGACGGGAAGACCGCCGAGGCCTACGAGCTCGTGCGCGAGCGCAACATCCTTCCGGGAGTGCTCGGGCGCATCTGCCACCACCCGTGCGAGGGCGCATGTACGCGCGCCGTGTACGACCAGCCGATCGCGATCCGCCCGCTGCACCGGTTCGCCTTCGAGCGGTATCAGGAGGTGCGGCAGGAACGGGTCAAGCCGCTTTCGCAGACGCGCGGCAAGTCGGTGGCGATCATCGGCTCCGGCCCGTCCGGACTGGCCGCGGCGCTGGACCTCATGCGACTGGGCTACTCCGTCTCCACGTTCGAGAAGGACGACAAGCCGGGTGGGGCGCTGTACACGGGAGTTCCTGCGTACCGCCTGCCGCGTGAGGTCCTGCACGCCGAGATCGACGATCTCGTACGGATGGGCCTCGACCTGCGTTGCGGGCAGGAGGTCGGTCGCGACATCAGCCTGACGGACCTGCGGGAGAGCTACGACGCGGTGCTGATCGCAGCGGGGCTCCAGACGAGTCGCATCCTGCCCCTGCCCGGCGCGGACGCCGAGGGTGTGCGCGGCGCCCTCGAGTTCCTGCGCGCGGCCAACTTCACGGGCGAGGCGGGCGTGCGTGGCCGCAGCGTCCTGGTGATCGGCGGCGGCAACGTCGCCGTCGACGTGGCGCGTTGCGCGCTCCGCGTCGGCGCGTCCCACGTCCGGATGACCTCCCTCGAGGCCGAGGACGAGATGCCTGCGCATCCCTGGGAGATCGAGGAGGCGCTGGACGAGAACGTCGTCGCCACCTGCTCGGTGGGTCCCGAGGAGGTCGTCGTCGAAGACGGTCACGTCGTGGCTCTCCGCGTGCGCGAGTGCCTTTCCGTGTTCGACCAGACGGGACGGTTCTCGCCTCAGATGGGGGAGAACCTCACCGACATCCCCTGTGACGTCATAGTCTTCGCGATCGGGCAGGCCAGCGTGCTGGGCCCGGTGGTCGCGGACACCGACGTCAAGCTCAACGAGCGCGGCAACCTCATGGTGGATGGCACGCTGCTGACGACGAGCGGTGAGGGCGTCTTCGCGTGCGGTGAGGTCGTGACGGGCCCGGGCTCGTGCATCGGCTCGATCGCGACCGGCCACGAGGCGGCCGCCTCGATCGACCGGTACCTTCGCGGCATGGACATGGGCAGCGATCGAGTGTCGCGTCCCGTGCCGACCTTCGAGAAGCACGAGCCTGCGTCACTCGAAGGAGTTGAAGACGAGCGCAAGCGCGCGCCCATGCCCATGGCGCCCGCCGCTGAGCGCGTGACCGACTTCCGCACCGTGGAGCTGGGGCTGAAGGACAAGGAATCGCTGCACGAGGCGATGCGTTGCCTGCGATGCAGCAGCGAGGTCTGTGTCGGCTGCACGTTCTGCGCCCGCACCTGTCCCGACATGTGCATCACGGTCGAGCGCGTCGACACGCCAGGCGCGCGTTGCGTGACCCGCTACGACCTGGACCTTGCGAAGTGCTGCTTCTGCGGACTGTGCGCGGAGCAGTGTCCGACCAACGCGCTCACCCACACCGGTCAGTACGAGCTCTCCTTCTACCACCGCGAGCTTGGGGTGTTCGACAAGGGTGAGATGCTTCGCGACCCCGACACCTCGCGCGCCACCGGCCGTGACGGCATCGAGCCGCCGCCGTGCCCCGTGCCGGGGGCGGGTGACCGCCCATGAGCGTGACGCTGCTGTGGTGGGCGCTCGCGGCGCTCACGGTGGCCGGTGCGGTGGCCGTGATCGCGACACGCGAGATGATGCGCATGCTGCTCGGGCTGGGCGCCTTCCTGCTGGGGTTGGCCGGCTTCTACGCGTGGTACGGATTCGAGCTGCTGGCCGTGGCGGAGCTGTTCGTCTACGTCGGCGGCGTGCTGGTGCTGTTCCTCTTCGCGATCACCTCGATGGGACGCGATCGCGAGGGGCGTTCGATGGAGCGCCGTCTCGACCTCGGAGCGCTCGGCATCAGCGCGGGGATGGGACTTGTCCTGCTCGTCGCGCTGCAGTCCACCCTGCCGGCGGCCCCGACCGCCGTGGGCGCATCCGTCGAAGACACCGCCGCCGCGCTGCTCGGTCCGCTGCTCCCGTACTTCGAGCTGGCCGGCGTCGTGCTGCTCGTGGCGCTCGTGGCCGCGCTCGCCATCATCGGGCGGGAGGACGCGCGATGACGTCGCTCGCGCTCGCCTGCGTGCTGATGTCTGTCGGTCTGTACGGGCTGCTGACCCGGCGCGACATCATCGCGGTGCTCGCTTCGATCGAGGTGATGCTGGGTGGTGCGCAGCTTCTCCTTGCCGCCTATTCGGCCAGCGTGACTCTCGCGTCCGCCGCGCAGGGGGTCACGCTGATCGTGCTCGCCACCATCGCCGCCGAGGCTGCCGTCGGTCTTGCGCTGCTGGTGGCGCTCGTGCACCGCGGCCGGACGCGCACCGACCAGATCGAGGAGGTGCGCGGGTGAACGTGCTGCGCGAGATGGCTTACCTCGTGGTGGGCGTGCCGCTGCTGATCGCTGTGGTGCTGGGCTTGGGCGTCCGCGTCTGGGGGCGTGCCGCTGCCTGGATAGCGCTGCTGGGGCCGCTGCTGGCGGTGGCGGTGGGCGCGTCCTCGCTGGAAGGCGGCGCGTCGGGATCCGTGCGGTGGCTCGCGGCGGGGGACAGCGTGCTGACGCTCGGCTACCACGTGGACGGACTGTCCGCGATCATGCTGCTCGTCGTCGGCGTGGTAGCTGCGTGCGTGATCGTCTTCTCGATCGGTTACATGCACGGTGACCGCGGCTACGTCCGCTACTTCGCGATCCTGTCGCTGTTCACCGCCGCCATGTCCGGTCTGGTGATCGCGGGCGATCTGGTAGGCCTCTTCATCGGGTGGGAGCTCGTGGGCGCCTGCTCGTTCCTACTGATCGGCTTCTGGTACGAGAAACCCGCGGCGGCCGAGGCGGCGCGCAAAGCGTTCATGGTGACCCGCGTCGGCGACGCGGCGATGCTGGTAGGCCTCGCGGTCCTGTGGCGCGCCACCGGCACCTTGGAGCTGTCGGCGATCCTGGGCAGTGTGGGTTCGCTCGCGCCGGCCGTTGTCACGACGGCGGCGGTCTGCCTGCTTCTCGGAGCGGTGGGGAAGTCGGCGCAGTTCCCGCTCCACATCTGGCTTCCGGACGCGATGGAGGGCCCGACGCCTGTCTCCGCCCTCATCCACGCCGCGACGATGGTCGCTGCCGGCGTCTTCCTGGTGGCGCGCACCTGGCCGCTGTTCGAGGCCTCGCCCGAGGCACGCATGGTCGCCCTCGTGCTGGGCACGATCACCGCCCTCGGGGCCGCCACGATCGCGCTGCAGCAGACGGACATCAAGAAGGTCTTGGCCTACTCCACGATCAGCCAGCTCGGCTTCATGTTCGCCGCCCTGGGCGTCGGCGCCTGGCCGGTGGCGATCTTCCACCTGGTGACCCACGCGGCGTTCAAGGCGCTGCTGTTCCTCACGTCGGGCTCGGTGATCCACGGTAGCGGCACGCAGGACCTGCGAGAGATGGGCGGCTTGCGCTCGAAGATGCCGCTCACCGCGGTGGCGTGGATCATCGGCGGCCTCGCGCTCGCGGGCATCCCACCGCTGGCCGGCTTCTTCTCGAAGGACGAGGTCGTCGGTTCCGTTCTGGCAGCCGCGCCTTGGGCGGGCGTCGCGCTGCTCGCAGCCAGCTTGCTGACGGGCGCGTACGTCGCTCGGGCGACGCGCCTGGCGTTCTTCGGCCCTGTGCGCGGGACGGGCGAGGCGCACGAGTCTCCGTGGACGATGACGGTGCCCATGGCCGTGCTCGCGGTCGCGGCGATCGGGCTCGGCTTCGCCGGTCCCTCGATCGCCGCCGTTCTCGGCGCGGAGAGCGAGCCGCTGTCGCTCGGGCTCGCGGCGCTCGCGGTCGGGCTCGCGGGGGCCGGTGCGCTGGGTGGCTGGCTGCTGGCCGCCGGAGGCGGTGCGTACGAGAACGGATTCCCGCCCGCGCTCACGCGCGTCTGGGGCGCGGCGCGAGACGGCTACGGCTTCGACGCGCTCGTGAACGGTGCGATCGTACGACCGATGGCCGCGCTGGCTCGCTTCACGGACTCGGTCGTCGATCGTCAGGGCATCGACCGCGTCGCGGAAGGCTTCGCCGGGTTGGCGCGCGGGGTGGGCGAGATGTTCGCTCGCACGATGACCGGCGATGGACAGACGTACAGCGCGCTTCTCGCAGCGGGCGCGATCATCCTGCTCTGCATCACCATGTGGCTGGTGAGGTGACGTGATGATCCTCACCGCACTGGTGCTCGTCCCTCTTCTCGGCGCTGCGCTGGCCCTGATCGCCGGCCGCGTGGATCCGACGTTCGCGCGCATCACCGCCATCGTGACGGCGCTGGTCACCTTCGCGCTCACGGTCGCCGCAGCGACACAGCCTGCGGCGGACGCCGGCGCCGGTGGCTCGTGGCTCCTGCGTCTCGACGGGCTCTCGTTGCCGTTGGTCGGCCTCGCATCCCTGCTGGGGATCGTCGCGGTGCTGGCCTCGTGGAATGAGACGCGCAGCCCGGGCGCGCACTTCGCGTTGCTGCTCTCCCTGCAGGCCGCTGTGACGCTCGTGTTCCTGGCCGACGACCTGATCCTGTTCTACGCCGCGTGGGAAGCGGTGTTGATCCCGATGTTCTTCCTGATCGGCGTCTGGGGCCACGAGAACCGGCGCCACGCCGCGATGAAGTTCTTCATCTACACGTTCGCCGGCAGCGTGCTGATGCTTGTCGCGCTGCTGATCGTGATATTCGACACCGGACAGACGCGCATGACCGGCCTGTCGCTCTCCGCCCTGGACCCCGGGACGCGCGGTCTGGTGTTCTGGCTGCTGGTGGCCGGGTTCGCGGTGAAGATACCGGTCTTCCCGCTGCACACGTGGCTGCCCGACGCGCACGTCGAGGCGCCGACAGCGGGCTCGATCATGCTCGCGGGCGTGCTCCTCAAGATGGGAGGGTACGGCCTGCTGCGCCTCGCTCTTCCGCTCGCACCCGATGCCGCCCGCGCTGGCGCGCCGGTGCTGGCGGCGCTCGGCATCGCCGGGATCGTGTATGGGGCGCTCGTCGCCCTGGGCCAGACCGACCTGAAGCGTTTGGTGGCCTACTCGTCGGTCGCGCACATGGGGTTCGTGGTGCTGGCTATCGCGATCGGGACGCCGCTCGCGCTCACAGCGGCGATGCTCGTGATGGTCGCGCACGGGCTGATCGCCCCGTTGCTGTTCCTGCTCGTCGGTCAGCTGCAGGACCGCACGCACACGCGAGAACTCGCGAGACTTGGCGGTATCACACGCCCGATGCCGATGTGGGGCGCGGCCTTCGTCTTCGCCTCTCTCGCGAGTCTCGGGCTTCCGGGGCTGGCGGGCTTCCCCGGTGAGCTCGCCACCTTCCTGGAGGGATACTCGGCGTACGGGTGGTGGATCGTCCTCGTCGCGCTGGGGGTCGTGCTCGCGGGCGCCTACACTCTCCGCGCCGTACGCGCTGTCGCGTTCGGACCGACGGCCGTGGGATGGGCGGGACTTGCCGACACCACCCTGGTCGAACTGCTCGCCATAGCGCCGCTGGCGGTCTGGATCGTCGCCATCGGGTTGCGGCCGTCGCTGGTGGGCGACGTGGTGGCTCCTGCCGCTGCGGCGCTTTCGCGGATGCTGGGGGTGGGGTAGCGGTGGGCACCCTGACGCCGTTCATCCCCATGGCCCTCGCAGTCGCCGGCGGTGTCGGCGCAATGCTGCTGGACGCATGGGGTCGGCGGTCCGCCTCGCTCTTCTGTGCTATCGCGGGCGCGTCGGCGGGCGCGGCCGTGGCCGGTTGGTGGGCGAGCGCTGCGGTGTCGGAGGGGATGGTCGGAATCGGTGGCGCCTACAGCGCAGTCGTGGCGGTGTGCCTTGCCACGTGCGCGATCGCTTTGACCGCGTCGTTCCGCACGCTGGCCTCCTCAAACGCCGGCGCTCGGGTCGCCACTTTGTCGGTCCTTGCGGCCGCGGCCGCAGCGGTCCTTGCGTCCACGCTCGATCTGGGTGTGCTCTTCATCGCGGTGGAGGCCCTCGCTCTGTGCGGGTACGGCTTGGTGGCGCTCGCGGACACCGATCGGGCCCGCGAGGCCGCGATGAAGTGGTTCGTGCAGGGCTCCGTGGCGACGATGCTGATGGTCGTCGGGATCGGCGTGATGATCTCGCGCACCGACGGGGCACTGTCATTCCCTGCGATCCGCGACGCGGCCTCCGGGCCCGGCGCCTCCGCGCCGCTCGCCATGGGACTGGTGCTGGTCCTGAGCGCGCTGGCGTTCAAGGCGGGAGCGTTCCCGTTCCACAGCTGGATGCCGGACGCGCTGGAGACCGCGCCTCCCTCCGCAGCGGCGGTGCTGGCTTCCGCGGGCAAAGTCGGCCCGATAGCGGCGATGGTGTGGCTCGCCTCGGCCGTTGCGGGGGCGACCGGCGACCGCGTCTTCGTCGTGATGGCGGTCCTGTCGGTGGGGTCCATCGTCTTCGGCAACCTCGCGGCACTGCGGCAGCGCTCGCTCGCCAGGATGCTGGCCTACTCCGCGATCGCACAGATCGGCTATGCGCTCGTGGGCCTGGCGGTGGCCGATGGCCGACCGGCGACGCTGTTCTTCATCGGGCTGTACGGCCTGACGTCGGTCGCCTCGTTCGTGTTCGTCGTCGCGCTGCGAGAGGTGGACGGGGGCTGGGACGGGTCGATCCGTGGGCTGGCGGGGTTGTCTCGCCGGCATCCGATGCTGGCTGCTTCGCTCGTCCCGATCATGTTGTCGCTGACCGGCATCCCGCTGACAGCAGGCTTCTGGGGCAAGTTCGTGGTGTTCGGTATCGCCGCCACGCAGGGGTACCTGTGGCTCGCGATCGTCGCCGTGCTGGGATCGGTCGTATCGTTCGGCTACTACGGTGGGGTGCTGCGGGCGGCGTTCCTGGATCAACCGGTCGGGTCCGGCGACCGGCCCGAAACCGCTCCGGGCTTGGCGCTGGCCAGCGGCTCTGCAGCGGCGTCGGCGGTGGCCCTCGCAGTGATCATCGTGCTCATCGGCGTGCTCCCGCTCGTGACAGGCCTCGGCATCTTCGGACGGTGACGCGGGCGTGAAACGCTGCATGTCGTGTGTGGTCTGCGTGTAGATGGGCGGACGCGGCATTGCATATAGTGGCTGCCAGTGGTTAAGATGTGCAACGGGCCGTTGCTTCGGCAACACCCTTACCCCTGAGCCTCAAGGTGCCGGCCTTGGGGCTCAACCTTTTCCCATAAGGGGATTCACACCATCTTCGGCCGATATCGGGTTAAGCGGCGACCCTTTCGACCCGATACCTGAACCATGGACACAGAACTCAAACTCCAGTTCATCCCCGAGCATGTCCGGACGCGGCGCGCCACGCGTGAGCGGCTCGCCAATGCCGGGGGCGTCGTGGCCGAGATCCTGGACGCGGGCCGCCAGACTGGCGAAGAACCGTCGTCCCGGGAGATCGCAGACGCCATCGTTCGGTGGCTGCGCACCGGAGAGCGCGGGCAGTAGCGGGACCGGCCCTCGTGGCGCCGCGCCCTCGGGCAGCGCGCCGGGTCTGTCGGCCACCTCAGGCACCCCTGTCGGCGCGTCGGCGTTCCCATTTCGTGCATAATCGGACGGAGAGAGACAACGCCTCCCGCGCGCCGTGCGCGTGGGAGCGCGCGTCCGTACACCGTCCTAACCCGGAGATGGGGTTGCCATGAGCAGGACGCCGCGCGCCATCGTCCTGGTGCTCGACTCGGTAGGTTGTGGCGCGCTTCCGGACGCCGCTGACTACGGTGACGAGGGCAGCAACACGCTCGGGAACATCGCGCGGGCGGTGGGCGGTCTGTGCATGCCCAAGCTCGCCGCCATGGGACTCGGCAACGTCACCGACATAGCCGGCGTGCCCCCGACTCCGGTGCCCACGGCGTCCTGGGGCCGTAACGCCGAAGCGTCCGCCGGCAAGGACACCACCACCGGCCATTGGGAGATCGCTGGGGTGCGCCTCGACCACGCTTTCCCGACGTATCCTGACGGGTTCCCGCCCGAGGTCATGGACGCGTTCACGCGGGAGACCGGCCTGGGTTGGCTCGGCAACTA
>DATCGP010000022.1:0-32748 GCA_036508875.1 Coriobacteriia bacterium
ATGAGCCAGCGCATCTACGAGGACGTATCAGTCGAGGGCCACCTCATCGACTCGCTCATCATGAGCCACATCATGGACGACATCGTCGAGCTCGGCGGCGAGTTCGAGACGCTGTCCTTCGAGGTCGGGCGCACGAACGACGACCCCTCGCGCGCGGTGCTGCGCATCATCGGCCCGGACCAGGCCACGCTCGACCGGCTGATGACCGCGGCCCAGGAACGCGGCGCGGTGCCGCTCAACGCGTCCGATGCCCAGTGGAAGCCCGCCCCCGCCGACGGCGTCTTCCCCGAGGGCTTCTACTCGACCACCAACATGGAGACCTGGGTGAGGCTGTCCGGCTCGTGGGCGCGCATCCCGGGAGCCGAGATGGACCTGGGCATCCGCGTCGACCCGGACGCGCGGACCGCCGAACTGGTCGCGATCAACGACGTCCGCGCCGGCGACCTCCTGCTCGTGGGGCATAAGGGGCTGCGTGTGATCCCGGTCGAACGCCCCCGTGAGAAGGGCGCGTTCGAGTTCATGAACTCGGCGGTCTCAAGCGAGAAGCCGAAGGCGCAGATCGTGAACGAGGTCGCCAAGCTGCTGCGGAAGACCAAGGCGGACGGCCGCAGCGCGATCGCGGTGGTCGGGCCCGCTGTCGTGCACACCGGAGCCGCACCGCACCTCGCCCGGCTGTTCGAGATGGGCTACCTCACCGTACTGTTCGGCGGGAACGCCGTGGCCACGCACGACTGCGAGTCCGCGCTCTACGGCACGTCGCTCGGCGTGCGGCTCGACGACGGGACGATCGTCCCCGGCGGGCACGAGCACCACCTCCGCGCCATCAACCGCATCCGCGCGGCGGGCGGCTTCGAGAAGGCGGTCGAGACCGGCGTGCTGACCGAGGGGCTCATGTACACCCTGGTCAAGACGGGTGCCTCGTACGTGCTCGCGGGCTCGATCCGCGACGACGGCCCGATGCCCGGGGTCATCACCGACGTGCTCCAGGCGCAGGCGGCGATGCGCGAGTACTGCCGCGACGCGGGCGCCTGCCTGATGTTCTCGACGATGCTGCACTCGATCGCGACCGGGAACATGCTGCCGGCGTCCACGACCACAGTCTGCGTCGACATCAACCCGGCGGTCGTGACCAAGCTCGTGGACCGCGGCTCGTTCCAGACGGTGGGTGTCGTCACCGACGTCGGACTGTTCCTGGAATCGCTCGCGGACGAACTGGCGCGCTGAAGTCCTCCGGACGGCGACGGCGATCCGCTTCACTCAGCGGTTCGCGCGACGACCGAGCCTATAGTCTCGGTCTGCGCTCACCAGGCCTCGCTACGCGGATCACCATCGCCGCGCGGCGCAACCCCGCACCATTCGGCGCCGCCTGTGTACAACGCCCGGCGGGTCTGGCGCGTGCGTTGCTCTCCAGCCGGGTATGACATCGGCAAGAGAAGGAGCACGCCATGCCGCTGTTCTCACACACCCCGGCGGAGACGCCGGCGCGCCCGCCGCTCGACCTGGCCCAGTCCACCAACGTTGCCACAGCTACCTTCGCCCTCGGTTGATTCTGGGGACCCGACGCCCGGTTCGGGTGTCTGGACGGCGTCGCCCGCACGGGAGTCGGCTACTGCGGGGGCACGACTCCCGCGCCTACCTACCGCCGGCTCGGCGACCACTCTGAGACGGTCGAGGTCGACTACGACCCGCTGGCGATCAACTACCGCAACCTGCTCGCCGTCTTCTTCGCGAGCCACACGCCCACCCATCCGCCGTTCTCCACGCAGTACCGGTCGGCGGTCTTCTACCGGACCGAGGAGGAGCGGCTGGCGACCGAAGAGGCGATAGCGGGCGCGGAAGCCACCGTCGGGCGCGTCTACGTCGCCGTTGAGCCGTTCCATGCCTTCCATTCGGCGGAGGACTATCACCAGAAGCACACGTTGCGCCGATACCGGGAAGTGACGGGGGAGTTCCGCCGCATGCTTCCGTGCGAGCGGGACTTCGTCGATTCGACGGCGGTCGCGCGGGTGAACGGATGGCTGAGCGGTTGTGCGACCGCGGAGCAACTCGATCTGGAGCTGCCGCTGACAGGTCTCAGCTCGAAGTCGCAGGACACCGTCAGAGCCGCCGCGATGCCCGGAGGGCGGGCACGCATCGGCTGCAGTGCTTGAGTCAAAAGGAGCCGACATGGCGTACCAGGTAAGTCACACCGACGCCGAGTGGCGGGAGCTTCTGACACCCGACCAGTTCCGGGTGCTGCGCCGCGAGGGCACCGAGCCGTCCTTCGCGAACGAGTTCTGGGACAACCACGCCGCCGGCGTCTACCACTGCGCCGGTTGCGGGCAGCCGCTGTTCGACTCGGACGACAAGTTCGACTCCGGCACCGGGTGGCCGTCGTTCACCCGGTCGATCGAGCCACGGGCGGTCGAGACGCATACCGACAGCCAGTTCGGGATGACCCGCACCGAGGTGCGGTGCTCCCGGTGCGGGGGTCACCTCGGGCACCTCTTCGATGACGGTCCGGCGCCATCGCGCATGCGCTACTGCATGAACTCCGCTTCCCTGACCTTCGAGCCGCGCGCGTGAAAGTCACCGCGGGATCGCGCATGAAATGGCGCAACGCCGCGAGCGTGGGCGTCGCGCTGCTGTGCATCGGCGCGGGTGTCTGGGTGTATTTCGGCGGCGAGCGCGCGTTCCTCATCAGCTACGTCGACCTAGGGTTCCATGAGCTCGGCCACCTTCTGCTGGCCTGGGCGCCGGGAATCGTCGCGCCGCTCGCCGGCTCGGTGTTCCAGGTGCTCGTCCCCATCGGCCTGGCGCTGTACTTCGGCACGCGGCGCGAGTCGTACGCGTCGGCGCTTATGCTCGCCTGGGCGGCGACGTCAGCAGCGAACGTCAGCGTGTACGTCGCGGACGCGCCGAGCCAGGAGCTGTGGCTTCTGGGGAACGGGCGTCACGACTGGGCGTGGGTCTTCGGCCAGCTCGGCCACATGGACTGGGCGGCGCCGTTCGCGTCGGGAGTGCGGTGGTTCGCCATCGCGCTCGCGGTGCTGGGCCTGATCGTCGCGGTGCTGCCGCTGCTGACGCCGCACGCTCGGGAGCGCGCGGTCGCTCGCGATCGCGCGGAGTCGGACGCCCGCGAGGCCGCCCTGCGCGCGAAGGCGCCCCGCCACGAGCCGCGGAACATCCCGAACGCGCCCCGCAAGCAGGCGCCGCCCGCCGCGCCGGCAGGACGGTTCTAGCGTCCGTTCCAGCGGCCCGGGGGCGCCGAGGGCTGGCTTCCATCGCCATTGCGGGTATAGGCTCGTGCACGCAGCGAGCATCCGGGACGACTGCGGGAAGGCGATCGGCATGAGCGCGAAGAACCTGTCGGGCGAGACCTCGGGCATCAACGCCGCGAAGCGCGCGGCGGCGCAGGCCGCGCTGCAGTTCGTCGAGGCCGGCTCCGTGATCGGGATCGGCACCGGCACGACTGCGTCCGCCTTCATAGACGCTCTGGCGGCGCACACGGGGCCGCGCCCGATGGCCGCGGTCGCCAGCTCGCTCGAGACCGCCCACCTGCTCCGCGCCGCCGACATCGAGGTGTCCCCGCTTCCGCCTTCGGGCCGCCTGCCGCTCTACGTCGACGGCGCTGACGAGGTCGACGGTGCGCTGCGGATGCTCAAGGGCCATGGTGGCGCGCACACGCGCGAGAAGGTGCTGGCGTCCGCCGCGGACCTGTTCGTCTGCATCGTCGACGACACCAAGCCGGTGGAGGAGCTCACCGGTTACACGATCCCGGTGGAGTACCTGCCGATGGCCCGCGCCTTCGTGGCTCGCGAGATCGAGAAGCTCGGCGGCCGCTGCGCGCACCGGCCCGGCTTCGTCACCGACAACGGCAACGAGCTGTTCGACGTCTACGGGCTCGACGCGTCCGAGCCCGGCTATCTCGAAGGCCGGCTCGAGGACATCCCCGGGGTGGTGTGCTGCGGGATCTTCGCGCGCCGCGCCGCCGACGTGCTGCTCGTGGGCCGCGCCGACGGCAATGTGGAGACGCGCCGCGCGTTCTAGCGCTGCTGCGTCGTCGTCCATTGCACCGTCGCGTCCATCCCGCGCGGTGCGATACCATCGCGTTCGCACGCCGTCCCGCGACACCGGAAGGCCGGACCAACATGGACCGTGAACGCGATCTGGAGCGTTACCGCGCGCTCGCCCTCGAGCTGGGAGCCGCCGACGTGGTGCCGTTCACGCCCGATGACATCGTCTTCGAGCCGCGCACGATCCTGAAGTGCATGTTCGGGTGCGACGACTGGGGCAAGGGTCCGACCTGCCCGTCGCGAGCCGGTTCCCTGATGCCGTGGGAGTACGAGCCGATCCTGCGTCGCTACAGCTGGGGCCTCATCGTCCACTCGCCGAACAAGAAGATCGCCCAGGACGCGTCGTTCGCGATCGAGCAGAAGGCGTTCCACGATGGCTATTACCTGGCGTTCTCGATGAGCGACTGCGCGTGCTGCCCGGAGTGTGTGGGCCTTGCGGGCAAGCCCTGCGCGAACCCGAAGAAGGCGCGCCCCGCGTTCCACTCGGTCGGGATCGACGTCTTCGCCACCGCACACCACTTCGGACTCCCCATCGAGACGCTGGCGTCCGAGGACGAGCCGCAGGACTGGTACGCGGCAGTGTGGGTCGAGTGACCCGTCTGACGTACGGTCCGGACTCGCTCGAGGTGCTGGCGCTCGCAGCCGACCCGGTGATGGCCCGCGTCACGGCGGCTGTCGGGGACGTGAGCGTCGGCGTGGAGGCGGACCGCTTCATCGCGCTCGCGAGCGCGATCGTGGGTCAGCAGCTGTCGACCGTCGCCGCGAACACGATCTGGAAGCGCTTCGCCGCGCTCGGCCCGGTGGAACCGACATCGGTGCTCGGGCTGGGGGAGGCCACCATGCGGTCCGTGGGACTGTCCGGCGCCAAGACCCGCTACGTCCGCGACCTCGCACAGCGCGTGGCGTCCGGCGACCTGGACCTGGACTCGCTCGACTCGCTCGAGGACGACGCGGTCATCGCCGAGGTCACCCGCGTGAAGGGGATCGGGCGCTGGACGGCCGAGATGTTCCTCGTGTTCTCGCTCGCGCGCCCGGACGTGCTCGCGCTCGACGACGGCGGGCTGTTGCGCGCCGGCGGTTGGGCGCTGGAACTGGGGCGGGCCTCCACGCGCGAGGAGCTCGGAGCCGCGGGCGAAGGATGGAAGCCCTACCGCTCCGTAGCGTCGCTGTACCTGTGGGGTTCGCTAGACCGCGGGCTCGTGCCGCGCACCGCCCAGCCCGGAGGCCTCACGCCGCGCGAGGGGTAGTCCGGCTGGCCGATCGCGGCCTACTCCACCGTGACGCCGGCGTACGCCGACGCGTCCGCGCGCTCGCGCGCGACCTGCCGGATCGCGTCCATGGCCGCGGCGACCGCGGGGCTCTTGCGCGAACCCTTCCGTATCAGCGCGACGATGTGGCGGCGGATCTCCATGTCGGCCGGCTGGCGGAACGCTACGCCCGGGTAGTCGGCGAACCGCGCCATCGGGGGGACGAGCGCCACGCCGAGGCCCGCTTCCACGGCGGCGAGGATGACCTGGTAGTCGTTGCTGTGCAGGTCGACCTTGGGCTCGTAGCCCGCCTCGTTCGCCACGCGGACCTGCACGTCGAGGAACGACGAGCCGTCACGTCCCACGATCCACTGCTCGTCGGCGAGGTCCGCCACCCGGACCGGTCCCGCCGCCAACGGATGCGACACCGGCAGAGCCACCGCCATCGGCTCGCTCATGAGCGGCACGCGTTCGAGGCCAGGCTGCTCGCGGGACGGCAGCATCTCGAACTCGTAAGTGAGCAGGATGTCGAGCTCTCCGATCCGCAGCAGCGGGATGCCGTCCTCCGGTTCGAGGTCGACCATTCTCAGCTGCAGCCGCGGATAGGCTGCCTTGATGCGCGCCAGCGCCGGGACCAGCAGGGCTCGCGCGGCGGTCGGGAACGCCGAGGTGTGCACGCGGCCGGCGACCCCGTGGGCTACGGCGTCGACGTCCGCCTGGGCCTCCTCCAGGACCACGAGGACGCGTTCCGTGTACGCGACCAGCCGTTCGCCGGCGGGGGTGAGTCGCACGCCGCGGCCCACACGCTCCAGCAGCTCGACGCCGGCCTCCCGTTCCAGCGTCGACATCTGCTGGGAGACGGCGGACGGTGAGAGGTAGAGGGCCTCCGCGGCAGCGGCGATCGAGCCGCGCGCGGCGACCTCCCTGAGTACCCTCATGCGGTTCACATTGAGCATTAAGCGAATCTTACGAGAAACGGAAGGAAGCGACAATGGATTCGACGGGTCATCGGCCCCAAGATTGCACTCGTAGCAGACATCACAGCCGTACGCGCTAGGAGGCAGTCATGTTCCAGGATTCATTGTCCGAGGGCCACATCTACTGGGGCCGTTTCGCGGGCGTCATCGCCACCATCGCAGCCATCGCTCTGATCATCCCGCACCTCTAGGAACCGCCCTCATCCCACCGGTCGTTGCGGAATCCCTGCCGCGGCGACCGGTCTCCATCTTGAACACGCGCGAGCGCCCCGTCTTCCCCGACGGAGCGCTCGTGTCGTATCAGGGGGTAGGCCGGTGAGCGGCGGCTGCGTCTTGCTAGCCTACGATCCGACCTGTACCATTACCTGTACAGGGCATACGATCGGAGCAGAACCATGGACGCCGTTCCCTACACTACCGTGCGCGCGAATCTTGCGGACCTGATGGATCGTGTCTGCGAGGACCATGCGCCGTTCATCGTCACCCGGAAAGCCTCGTCGTCGGTTGTGATGATCTCGCTGTCGGACTACGAGGCGCTCGAGGAGACCTCGTATCTGTTGCGCAGCCCGAGGAGCGCGCGCCGCCTGCTCGAGTCGATCGCCGAGCTCGAAGGTGGGAACGGCGTGGGGCGGACTCTCGCGGAGTGAGACTCGTCTTCTCGAAGCATGCTTGGGAGGACTACCTCTACTGGCAGAAAGCCGACCGCGCGGTGGTGCAGCGGATCAACGCGCTCATCCGCGACATCGAGCGTTCGCCGTTCGAGGGCATCGGAAAGCCGGAAGCCCTGCGCCATGCGCTGACGGGCTACTGGTCGCGGCGGATCGGTGACGAGCACAGGGTCGTCTACAAGGTCTCGGGCGACGATCTTCTGATCGCCCAGCTGCGGCATCACTATTAGCGGACGCGCAGGGCGCCGCTAGGCCGTCGCGCGTTCCGTCATCCAGTCGGCGAGCAGCACCGCGCCGAACGTCAGCAGCAGCGACCCGAACCACCCGAGACCGGCCATCTGCGTGAGCTGGTCGATGCGCTCCTCGACCGCGGCCAAGCTTCGGCCCGCCACGACGTAGCCGCCCGGGCCTCCCTTCACCGGCACGACGACCGCGGCGATGCGGGCGTCGGCGCGCGGCTGCCAAGTGACGCGGTTCTCCCCGGTCGACTTCGCCGTGTCGAGGACGCCCGCCGGCGGCAGCGGCGTGGCGCCGCCGACCTGCATCGACGCGACGACCACCGAGCCGTTCGCGTCGAGCACGATCACGAACGGCGCGAGGCTGTTCGACGGGTCGACCTTCTCGTTGGAGACGAGTTGGTCCGCGGGGGTGCCGGCCGCGAGGGCGGCGGCGGTGTCGCGCGCGACCGTGATCTGCGGGTCGTTCGCGCCCATGCGGTAGCTCTGCTGGACGAAGACGTAGGAGATGCCGATCACGAGCGTCACGGCGACGCCGATCGGCAGCCACTTCGGGAACGAGCGCGTGAACAGGGACATGTCGTGCCGTCCTCTCATCCGTGGACGATTCGATGATGCGCCTGCGAGCCGCTCCTGTCGCCCGCCAGCCGTGCAATGTCATGTCGCCGCCGTGCGTCTGTTGCGCGCTCGACACTGGACGCGCGAAGGCCCCGGATCTCCCGGGGCCTTCGGTCCGACTCCTGAGCGCAACGCTAGTACGGCTCGGTGAAGACCTCGTAGTAGGACTGCGGATGCTTGCACGCCGGGCAGATATCCGGCGCTGACGTGCCGGTATGGACGTAGCCGCAGTTGCGGCACTTCCACTTGATGGGCTTGTCCCTGGTGAAGACGCGGTTCGCCTCGATGTTCTCCAGCAGCTTGCGGTACCGGGCCTCGTGGTGTGTCTCGACGTCGGCGATCTCACGCCACGACGTCGCGATGTCGGCGAAGCCCTCAGCATCGGCGACGTCCGCGAAGTCCGGGTAGAGCACGCTCCACTCCATTTTCTCGCCCTCGGCCGCCGCGAGCAGGTTCTCGCTCGTGGTGCCGATCCGGCCCGCCGGGTACGAAGCGGTGATCTCGGCGTCGCCGCCCTCGAGGTAACAGAAGAAGATCTTCGCGTGCTCCTTCTCGTTGTCCGCCGTCTCGGTGAAGAGCGCAGAGATCTGCTCGTAGCCTTCCTTCTTCGCCACGCTGGAGAAGAACGTGTAGCGGTTGCGGGCCTGGCTCTCGCCCGCGAACGACTTCAGCAGGTTCTGTTCGGTCTTGGTCCCCTTGATAGTCAAGGTGTAGACCCCCTTCGAGTAGGTGCCATCGGTGTACTTCCTAGGTTACCCGCTCGCGGACGCGCGCTCACGCCCGGACCGAGCGGAATGGCGAACAGGCGCCTCCCGAGATTCTCACGAAAACAATGTTGACTAGTATGAAGTTCGTAGTAGTATGACCCCGAACTAGTAGTTACTTCACAATAGAAGCAAGTTGATAACACTGACCGGGCGGGGCTCCCCAGCGGAGCCTGCGACCCGGCGAGGCAGGCAAGGAGGTGGGCCGTGGACGTCGCAGACGAGGTCATGCTGCGCAAGTTCCAGAAGGAGTTGAACTCGGGCATCGTCTCGCTCGTCCTGCTGGCCATCCTCGACCGCTCCGCGGAGCCGCTCTACGGCTACCAGATCGCCAAGAGCATCGAGGGCAACTGGCAGGAAGGCGGGCCGGTCAAGCAAGGGACGCTATACCCGGTGCTCAGGTCGATGGAGGAGACGGGGCTGCTCGCAAGCCGCGTGGAGCCCAGCGTCTCGGGACCGCCGCGCAAGTACTACACGATCACGGACCGGGGACGGGCCGTGATCGTGGACTGGAAGTCGGCATGGTCGGTAACGCGCGACTTCGTCGACGTGACATTGGAGGGGAGGAACGGTGCCTGACACCATCGAGGCATACCTGGCAGAACTGAGGGCGGCGCTGGCCGGCGCCGATCCGGCGCTCGTGCAGGACGCGGTCTACGACGCCGAGGACTACCTGCGCACGGCGGGACGGTCTAGAACACCAGTCCCGGGATGAGGGCGAACAGCAGGATGAGCAGGTTCACGAGCGGGCCGGTGACGAACCACGGGTGCCACAGCAGCGCCATGACGACGAACGAGAGGCAGGCGCCGAGGATGGCGGCCACGGGCCAGATGCCGGCGAGCGCCGGAACGCCCCACACACCGAGAGCCGCGACTGTCAGCGCGATGACGAGCACGGCGATCATCGGTACGACGATCTTCTTTATCGTCGCGGGGTCAGCGTCCGGGAAGATCGGGGAGTCCCACCGGAAGGGGAACGCGTCGTCGGGCGGGACCGGCGCGAACCATGCGAGGTGGACGAGGCCGTGCACGAACAGGAAGGCTCCGAAGACGATCCTCAGCATCGCGGTGCCTCCCGTTGCGGGTCTTGGCGACGAGGGTACCGCGCCCACAGGAAGTGCGTCCCTACGCCGGGCAGCGCACGCTGTCTATCGCCCTCGCCAAGCAGGCTGACGGCTCGACCGGAAGCGTCTCGGCGATCGCCGCCTTCTCCAGGCGCCGCCCCACCTCGGGGGTCGCGCAGCACAGGGCGACGGCGATCCCGCGCTTGCGCAGCTGGCCGACGACCTCGTCGAGGCTCGCCAGGCCGGTCAGGTCGATGAAGGGGACGCGAGCGAGCGAGATGACCACGGCGCCCGGCGCGGTGTTCGTGTGCAGCAGCGCGTGCTCGAACTGGTCGACCGCTCCGAAGAAGAACGGGCCGTCGACGGTGTACACGAGGACTCCGGGAGGCACTTCGGCGGCCTCGGGGCCGGGGAGTTCGGACGCGAGCTCGCGCTCGTCGAGGGGCCGCACCTCCACCGTGGAGGACATGCGCCTCAGGAAGTTGAGCGTGGCGAGGATGATGCCGACCTCGACCGCGAGGACCAGGTCGGTGAAGACGGTCAGGCCGAGCGTTATGAACATGACCGCCACGTCGGTGCGGGGCGCGCGGCGCGCAGTCCGGATGACGTGCCCGATCTCGCTCATGTTGAACGCGACCACGAACAGTATCGCGGCGAGCGACGCGAGCGGGACGTTGAACGCCAGCGGGGCCAGCGCGACGAGGACGAGCGCCATCGTCGCGGCGTGCACGAGACCGGCCAGCGGGCTGTTGCCCCCATGCCGGATGCTGGTGGCGGTGCGTGCGATCGCGCCGGTCGCCGCGAAGCCGCCGAACATGGCCGAGGCCATGTTCGCGATTCCCTGCCCCACGAGCTCCTGGTTCGAGTCGTGTCGGGTGTCGGCCATGCCGTCCGCAACCGTCGCGGACAGCAGCGACTCGATGGCGCCGAGCATCGCGACCGCGAACGCCGGCTGCAGCAGCTCGATCATCATGTTCACGTCGAAAGCGGGCACGGTGAGCGGCGGCAGCCCGAGCGGCACGCCGCCGAACGCGGTGCCGACCGTCGCCACGCCCGGGAGCCGCAGGACCGTCTGCGCGAGGGTGGCGGCCACGAGCACCACGAGGGGCGCGGGGACCTTGCCCACCTTCGGAATCCTCGGCCACAGCACCAGGACCGCGACGCACAGGACCCCGATCGCAGTGGTGGCGACGCTCAGCTGCGGCAGGGAACCGATCAGCGCCGCCAGCTTCTCGTGGAAGTGCTCGCCGGCTGCTTTGGGCAGCCCGAAGAAGTTCTCCCACTGGCCGACCCAGATGACCACGGCGATACCGGCGGTGAAGCCGAGGATGACCGACTCGGGGATGAAGCGGATGACGTTGCCCATCTTGGCGAGACCGAACGCGAGCAGCATCGCTCCGGCCATGAGGGTGACGAGTTGCAGCCCGACGAAGCCGTAGCGGGCGGTGATGCCCGCAAGGATGACCGCGAAGGCGCCGGTGGGGCCGGCGATCTGGACGCGGGTGCCGCCGAACAGCGTGACCGCGAGGCCCGCGACGAGAGCGGTGTACAGGCCGTTCTCGGGTTTGACGCCCGAGGCCACGGCGAACGCCATCGCCAGCGGCAGCGCGACCACCCCGACCACCAGTCCGGCGGCGAGGTTGCGCATCCAGTTGTCGCGGCGGAGCAGTCCGGCGCGCCAGGCTTCAAGGATCGCGGGCATGGAGAGTCAGGGTCCCAGGTCAAGGGCGGGTGGAGCAGGTGTCTTCCAGCCTACCATCGCAATGGGCGTGCGGACCCCCGCGCCCGGGTTCGATTCGGCAACAGTTGACGCAAAGTAGTTGACCTAAACTGGCGGAGACGAATGTTCGTGGTACGCGATGACATGGACGGAGTGTCCGGAATGAACGACATCACAGCGGCGCAGCGCCGCGCGAAGGGGTACTGGTTCGTGGACGGCGTGGCCGAGATGGCCGGCGATACGGCCATCCTGCTGTGCGGCGCGCTGCTCTGGGCGGCGGTGGTCACCGGGACCGAATGGCTCGGGATGGCGGCGATCGCCGTTCTCATCGCGGGGTTCCCCGTCAGCGCGTGGATCGTTCGCACAGTCAAAGGGCGGATCACCTACCCGCGCACGGGATATGTGGGGTATCCATCGCCGTCGCGGGCGCGCATGTTCGCGGCTGGCGCCATCGGCTTCGTGGTGGCCGGTCTGCTGGTGCCGATCCAGGTCGCGGCGCGCGGCGGCGAGGTCTCGGCGGTAGTGCTCGTTACCGGGGCCGCGATCGCAGCGTCCACGGCGCTGCGGGCCTGGCGCACCGGCGCGCCGCGGTTCTACGTGGTGGCCGCAGCCCTCTTCGTGGCGGCGGGCATCCTGGCCTCGAACGGGATTGGCATCCAAGAAGGCATCGGACTGACACTCGGCTTCTACGGGGCGACGCTGATGGCGAGCGGAACCCTCACACTGATGCATTATCTGCGGACGAACCGACTGCCGGAAGCGGCGAGCAGGTGAGCGGCTTCGCCTTCGACTCCGACCCCGACCGCGTCATCCACGAGCCGGCGCGCCTCAAGGTCATGAGCGTGCTTGCGGTGGTGGAAAGCGCCGACTTCGTCTACCTGCAACGGGAGACGGGCCTTACCGGAGGGAACCTGTCGGTGCAGCTCACCCGGCTGGAGGAAGCCGGCTACATCACGATCGTGAAGTCGTTCGTGGGCAAGGTTCCGCGCACGCTGGCCTCGATCACGCCTGTAGGCAGCGCCGCGTTCGCTGCCTACAGGCGCTACCTACAGGGGCTTCTGGGCGCGACGGGGTAGCGAGCGGCTACAGCCCCAGCGCAGTGCGCTTCTCCTCGATGGCCGCGACGTGCCCCTCAAGATGGTCGACCGCGTGCGCCAGGAGGTCGCGCAGCGTCACGAACCCGTTCTCGCTGTGCACGGCGGTGCGGTCCCACGCCTCAGGAGAGAGGCGGCGCAGGTCGGCGGCCATCTGCTCGCGCTGCACTTCGAGAAGCCGGAGGTCCAGATCGATGTCGCGCTCGTCGTAGTGCAGCGGACCCGGGTAGTCGATGCTCTCCACGCCCATGAGCAGCGGCCGGTCGGTCGCGATCGTGCGCTTCATCCGGTCGCACATGAACTGGTCGGAGTCCACGATGTGGCAGACGACCTCCTGGGAGGAGAGCTTGCCGGGGATCGGGCGCGCGTGGAGCTGATCGGGGGTCATGCCGGCTATCGCGGCGCACAGGATCCCCACGCCGCGGGCGCAGCGTTCGATGAGCTTGGACGGCAGGTCGCCGTCGTCGAGCTGCGCTTGGGCCACCTTCGCGCGGTCATCGGCCATCTCGATCAGCAGCTTCCCGGGACCGAGCACGGCGCGGAGCGCAGGAACTCCGGCGCGTCGGCGATCTGCGCGGCCAGCGCGGTGCGATCGCCGCTCGCGTGCAGCAGGCAGGTCACGTCCTCGGCCATCGGGTCGCCTGTGCGCTGCCACGCCTTCGCGCGGCAGCCGCGGCAGATGCGCGAGTACTCGCACACCTCGGGGGCGCACACGCCTTCGGCTTCCTGCTGGTCGAGCTTGTACAGCTCGCCGACAGCCTCCTGCAGCGTCATGTCGCGCACCGTGCCGATCGTCCAGTCCTGCGCGAACTGGCAGGGCATGATGCCGCCCTCGGAGTTGATGTTCATGTGCCCCTTGCCCACCGGGCAGGCGCTGATCGTCTTCAGGCGCTCGAGGCCGTTGCTCACTTCGACGCCGCGCTCGATGAGGCGCTCGGCCACGTAGGGGATGAACGACGGCATCGCGCCGATGTCCCACTCCATGCCCTTCACGCCGGCCTCTTCGCCTGCGAGCAGGTCGTCGATGATGTAGTCGGCAAGCTCGCGCCACTGTTCGGCCGTGATACGACCGTCGTCCTCGCCCTCGCTGCGGCCCGCGGTGATCAGGTCGCAGAAGTACAGCAGCCCCACGTCGAGATCGCGCGCTTCCTGGATGAGGTCGTAGACGTACGGCCAGGTGGCCTTGCTGATCGCGGTCTTGATCGCGACGTGGACGCCCTCTTCGCGCAGGAGCTTGATCGCGGCGACAACGCGGTCGCGGGTGCCGCGCACGCCGACCATCGCGTCGTGGAACTCGGCCGGGCCGTACAGCGAGGTGGCGATCCAGTCGATGCCGTCAGCCTTCATGCGCTTGGCGGCCTCGCGGTCGATCAGCGTGCAGTTCGTGGAGACGGTGACGCGGATGCCGTGCGCGCGGGCGGTCTCGAGGATCTCCCAGAAGTTCTTGCGCATCATCGGCTCGCCGCCGGACAGGAACAGCGCGGGCAGCTTGCGCTCGCCCATCTGCTCCACGAGCGCGATCGTCTCTTCGTCGGTCAGTTCGTTGGGACGGATGTGCGCGTCCGCGGCCATGTAGCAGTGGTCGCACAGCAGGTTGCAGCGGTTCGTGATGTTCCAGATGACGTCGCTCGGACGGCCGAGCTTGTAGGCGGTGACCGCCTTGTTCTCGACGTCGGCGAGCGGGCCTTTGAAGAATAGGGAGCGTACGTGCGCCATGGGTTCTCGGCTTTCGGGTCAGGCGCCCCCGGTGCCGGCACGGGAGAGCGCAAGGTGAGCGACACGAATCCTAGCATGCGGAGTCGCCGCCCGTCCGCGACGGGAACGGCAGGAGGCTTGCTTGATGCGTGTGTACATCGCGCTCTCTTGGTGCATCCTTATGCGACTGACAGCTTCCGAAAGGCCCTTGTCTCCGTGACGCAGGAACAGAAGAAGACCTCCATACTGTCGGCGCTCCCGCAGTGGGCGCAGATACCTGTCGGCCGCCGCTGGCTGTTCGCGATCGCTGGTGTCATCTGGTCCGCCGTGGGCGTGCTGTTGCTGGTGTACGCCGCCACTTGGCTCGCGCCGGAATCGCTGCCGGTGGAACTCGGGCTCGCGGCCGGGGGGCTGGCCGTGGCCGCTATCTTCGTCCGCTTCGTGTTCGCAGGCATCGTGCGCAAGAACGTCGCGCGCATCGAGGGCGGGCCCGCGCGCGCGAGCGCGTGGGCGTTCCAGGGTTGGAAGAGCTACCTGGTCACCGTGTTCATGATCGTGCTCGGTATCACCTTGCGCGGCTCGGCGATCCCCAAGCCGGAGCTCGCGGTCGTGTACGAGGCGATCGGCGTCGCGCTGCTGCTGACGAGCCTCACCTACCACCGGCGGTTCTTCGCGCGCGCCACGGCCTGAGCGCGGCGGCGACGGTGACCGCGGCAGCACGCGCATACGACCGTGTCGACCTGGTCGTCTGGAGCGGCACCGGGAACACGCGTCGCGTCGCGGAGCGTTTCGCTGAGTCCGCACGTTCGCGCGGGGCGGAAGCCCGCGTGTCCGCGCCCGGGAGCGCCGACGCGCCCCCGCCGGCCACACGAAGGCTGCTCGGCCTGCTCGCGCCGACACACGGGTTCACTGCGCCCTGGCCGATCATCAAGGCGGCGCTGACGATCCCGCACGTTCGTGGGGTGGACGCATTCGTCCTCGTGACCCGCGGCGGGACGAGGGTCGCGGGCAGACGTCTCGCGGGTTTCGAGGGGACCGCGGCGTACCTTCCTGCGGCGTTCCTCGCCCTGCGAGGGGCCCGCATCCGCGGCGTGGGTGCGGTCGACATGCCCCTGAACTGGACGGTCATCGTCCCGTCGGCCGCTCCCGATGCGGTGGCGGCCATCGTCAAGGCGGGCGACGTTCAGACAGACCGGTTCGCGGATCGCGTCCTCGAGGGCAGGACCTCGTTCAGGGGGCTGCCACGGCTCGCGATCGGCATCCTGATCCTGCCGCTGTCGCTCGGCTACATGCTGATCGCGCGACTGCTGCTGGCGAAGATGTTCTTCGCGGACGAGCGCTGCACGTCGTGCGGCGTCTGCGAGAAGGACTGTCCTCAGGACGCGGTGCACCTGCGCGGGAAGGCCCGGCGTCCGTACTGGAGCTACCAATGCCAGAACTGCATGCGCTGCATGTCGAACTGCCCGACAGACGCTATCCAGGGCGGGCAGGCGTGGCTCCTCCTCTACGTTTGGCTCGTGTCGCTGCCGGTGGGCACGCTGGCGGCCACCGCCCTGCTGAGCGCCCTGGGCCTGTGGGCTCCCGCCGGGTCCATCGCGGGGCTCGCCCTCAGCTACGTCTGGATCATGGCGGCGGTCTGGCTCGCCTACGTGCTGCTGTGGTTCGGGCTGCTCGTGCCGAGGCTGGGCGCCGTGCTCTCACGAGCGACCTTCACGCGCGGGTACCGGCGGTATCGGGGACCCGGCAACTCCAGGTAAGGCTCCGGAAAGGCCGTCGGCGCACGCTTGACCGACGATGCCGGAACCCCGCCTCATGGACCAGATGCGCGACGCGCTACGGTCCCGTCACTACAGCCGCCGCACCGAGCAGGCGTACAGCCTGTGGGTGCGCAGGTACATCCGTTTCCACCACATGCGGCATCCGCGCGACATGGGCGAGCGCGAGATCAACGCGTTCCTGACCGACCTCGCGGTGGAGAAGCGCGTGAGCGCGTCCACCCAGAACCAGGCGCTCGCGGGAGTGCTCTTCCCATACCGCAACGTGCTGGGGCGTGAAGTGGGCGACCTAGGTGGCGTGATCCGCGCGCGCAAGCCGCAGGGGGTGCCGGTGGTGATGACGTGCGACGAGGTGCGCGCGGTGCTGGCGCAGATGGACGGCGACACGCGCCTCATGGCGTCGCTCATGTACGGCACCGGGATGCGGCTGATGGAGTGCCTGCGCCTGCGGGTGCTCGACATCGACTTCGGCACGCTCGAGATCACCGTGCGCGACGGCAAGGGCGCGAAGGATCGGGTGACGATGCTGCCCGAAGCGCTTGTGCCGGCGATGAAGCGGCAGTTCAAGCGGACCAAGGCCGTGCATGGAGCGGACCTGGCTGCCGGCTGGGGCCGCGTCGTACTGCCCGACGCGCTGGACCGCAAGCACCCGGCGGCCGCGGCGGAGCGGCGGTGGCAGTTCGTCTTCCCGCAGCAGAAGCGCTGGCACAACGCGGTGAGCGGCCAACAGGGTAGGCACCACGTCCACGAGACGATCCTACAGCGGGCCGTGAGGGAGGCCGCGAACCGCGCCGGCGTCGTCAAGCACGTCGGCTGCCACACCTTCCGGCACTCGTTCGCGACTCACCTGCTGGAGGCCGGCTACGACATCCGCACTATCCAGGAGCTGCTGGGCCACAAGGACCTGTCCACCACGATGGTCTACACCCACGTGCTCAACAAGGGCGGCCTCGGCGTGAAGAGCACGCTCGACAGGCTGTGAGGCGGGTGGGGACCATGAGCGCGCTTGCGGCCGGTGTATCCCGAGGGATACAATCGTGATCGAGGTACGGAAGACCGCATCGTTCGATCGCTGGCTTCTGGCACTACGCGACCCGGGCGCTGCCGCCCGCATCAAGGAACGCATCCGGCGCGTTGAGGTCGGGTCGTTCGGAGACACGCGGTCGGTGGGCGGAGGTGTGGAGGAGATGCGGATCCACTACGGCCCTGGTTACCGGATCTACTTCGCGCGGTTCGGTGCGCGGGTGGTTCTCCTACTTGCCGGCGGAGACAAGCGGCACCAGTGGCGCGACATCAAGCGAGCAATCAGATTGAGGGACGGGTTGGAGGACGACTGACGTGGCGAAGATCAAGACGAGCAAGTGGGATGTCGTCGACTATCTGAAGACCGAGCAGGAGATGGCCCTCTATCTCTCCGTAGCGCTTGAAGAAGACGATGTCGCATTCTTCAATATCGCACTCGGCGACGTCGCAAGGGCCAAAGGGATGACCGAGGTCGCACGCGCCGCCGGTCTGGGCAGGGAGAGCTTGTACAAGGGGTTGTCGGAACAGGGCAATCCCGAGTTCGCGACGGTGCTCAAGGTGTTGCACGCTCTAGGACTCGGATTCACGGTCGCTCCCCTGCGCGCAGAGGCGCGAGCGGCCGTCGAAGCGTGACTTCTTACACGGAAAGCGGCATTGTGAGGCGGGGGTTCTGGGAGGGTTACCCAGACCGTAGAAGCGTTGTTCGAGCCAACCCGATGCTTGGTTGATGTGGGTTGCGGAGGTACGCTATTATGTACCTATTAGCGTCCTAAATCGGAGGTTCCACATGTCGCGGCTGCGCCCCACGACCGATGTGCGCCCAGTGACTGAGTTTCGCGCCAACACCTCAGCGGTCATCGAACAGATGCACACGACCGGGCGCCCGGTGATACTCACCCAGCACGGGCGAAGCGCGGCCGTGCTTCTCGACCCTGGCGTCTACGAAGGGCTGATCGACGAAGTCGAGTTGCTGCGTGATCTGGCGATCTCTGAAGCGCAGATCGCCGCCGGCCAAGTCATACCGCATGAGGAAGTCGTGCGCCGGATGCGCGAGAGATACTCGCTGTGAAGGTCGTCTGGACAGAGCATGCGTACTCACAGCTCGATGACGCGATGGCGTTCATCGCCCACGACCGGCCGGAAGCCGCTCTCGCGTGGCTCGAACTCATCCTCGATGCCGGTGCCAGTCTCGCTGAACTTCCTGACCGCGGCAGGATCGTGCCAGAGTCGGCACGGGAAGACGTCCGCGAACGCATCATCAGTCCGTACCGGTTGATCTACCGTCGCGACGCCGGCGACGTCACGATCACGATGGTGTCGCACGAACGGCGCTTGCTGAGTCCGGAGGACGTCGGCTGACGAGGGTGGCTCGAACCAGCGCTTCCAGCGGACGGCGTATGGTGTGAGCAATGAAGGAGTCGCTGCGGTCCGCCGCTGAAGCGCCCAATGTTCGACAGAACACTGCGACGATTGGGACGAGGAGGTGCGACCGCTCGTGGCAATCAAGCTCAAGCGCGTCTACGAACCGCCTGCTGATCAAGATGGCTACCGTGTGCTCGTCGACCGGTTATGGCCGCGCGGCCTTTCCGAGGAATCGGCGCACGTCGACTTGTGGCTGCGCCGCGTGGCTCCGACGACCGAGCTGCGCAAGTGGTACGGCCACGACGTAGACAAGTGGCCCGAGTTCCAGAACCGCTATCGCGAGGAGCTCTCGAAGCACGGTGACCTGCTCGGCCTGATTCGCGACATCGAGCGTCATCGCAAGGTTGTGACCCTGCTGTTCGGCGCGAAGGATGAGTCGCACAACGAGGCCAACGTGCTGCTCGACGTATTGAAGAACAAGCCGGAGTCCTGAGGCTCGCCGGACGCCACGCACGGGACGGATGTGCGCGGGCTGAGTCCGCTCGGATGTCGTGTCGAACAAGCGCATCAGCAGACGCCGTGAGGTCTCAGCTACCATGAGGCTCAGCGTGCGCTGCTCATGCGCACCACGTTCGATGATACTCCTGAGCTCGGTTGGCGGTGTCTGCGAATGGTGCTATTATCAGTACCGTTAACAGCACCTGCACAGGAGGATCAATGCGCGCATCCACTAAGTTCTCAGAGGACGTCGTTCCTTTGGGCGATTTGAAGGTAAACCCGGGTCGCGTGGTGCATCAGGTGGATCAGACTCGCCGCCCCGTTCTGCTCACCAGCAGGGGGCGCGGCGTCGCGGTCGTTCAGGCGCTCGGAGAGTACGAGGCGGAGGCCGAGGAGCGGGCGTTCTTGCGCGGTGTCGTCCAGGGCCTGATGGACCTCGATGAGGGTCGCGAGATGGGCCTTGCCGACGTCAAGAGCCGGCTCGGTCTGGTCTGACGTGTCGAAGAGACACGCCATCAGCTTCGCAGAGTCGGCAGTCGCGGACCTTGAGGACATTCGTGCTTGGTACGTCGAACTCGACGTCCCCGATGTTGGCGAACGCCTGCTACGCGAGGTGCTCTCCCAAATCGAGCGTCTTGCCGACTTCCCCGAGAGTGGTCGCGTTGTCCCCGAGTTCGGGATCGCTCCGCTCCGCGAGATCATCCATCCGCCCTTCCGCATTGTGTACCGTCTGGACGAGGGTCGCGTCCGGGTTGTGCGAGTCTGGCGCAGTGAGCGTCTGCTGAAGATGCCGTAGGCGGCGGGATCACCGAACCAGCGCTTCCTTAGTGTCACTCTGACCCCGCTGGGATGCCTGACCTCAAGTCAGGTAGCCTCGGCCCCGACGACGGAGTGACTCCCATCGCTTCTGTCACCCCTTTGGGGTTGACCTTCCGCTGTTTCGTCCTCCGCCGGCGGGAACCGAGGGGTCGCCAACGTGACCTGATAGGAGCCTGGCCAAGAGGCCTCCACCAAGGCGTGTCCGCCGCCGGTCCCCAGACATCGGATAGGAGCCGACGACGAGGGGACGGGCATGATCGTAATGGCCGAGGTGCTCGCAGCCATCGCCGCGATGCCGGAACCCGATCGCGCGATCGCCGAACGGATCCATGCGATCGTGAAGGCCAACGCGCCGGTCCTCGCGCCGCGACTCTGGTACGCGATGCCCGCGTATGCGAAGGACGGCAAGGTCGTCTGCTTCTTTCAAAGCGGGGCGAAGTTCAAGACGAGGTACTCGACGTTCGGCTTCCAGCAGGACGCGAACCTCGACGATGGGGACATGTGGCCGGTCGCCTTCGCCGTGAAGAGGCTCACCGCCGCCGAAGAGGAGAAGATCGCCGCACTCGTGACCAAAGCAGTGAGCTGAAGCCCCAAGCCCAAGGATGAGGCGTGCCTACTCGTGGACCGGCACTCGGGTCGACCTGATCTTCGGTTCGAACTCCCAACTCCGGGCTTTGGCGGAGGTCTACGCGTCCGCCGACTCCGGTGCGAAGTTCCTTCAGGACTTCGTCGCGGCGTGGGACAAGGTGATGGCGCTCGACCGCTTCGACCTCGCATGATCGAAGCTCGAGGGTCTTGGTCGACAATGGCTCCCACCTGACGTGGACGAGGCTGGGATATCCTGAGCGCGTGACGCGCGCAGGGCGGACCGGACAGGATCGATCGAACGAGGAGGGCGAAAAGGCGTGGTGATAGGTGGATCACTGTTCTTCCTGTTCTTCCTGTTCTTCGGTGTGCTGGGCGTGGGCGGGACGATCCTCTGGGTCTGGATGCTGATCGACTGCGCGACCAAGGAGCCATCGGAGGGGAACGACAAGATCATTTGGATGCTGGTGATCTTGTTCACCCATGTGATCGGCGCGCTCATCTACTACTTCGTTCGTCGTCCGCAGAGGACCCAGCTGTACGGGGCGTGAGCCCGCACCCAGGGTGAAGAAGGCGCTGCGGTCCGCCGCTCATGCGCCCACGCCGGCCGCACCATGTCAGGCGGTCTTCGTGAGTCGGGTCGATGATGCGGCGCAGCTCTTCTCGGACGGCAAGTCCTGTTCGCAGGCGGTGTTCGCGGCGTTCGCGCCGTCGTTCGGAGTGGACGCAGCAGAGGCGCTGAGGCTCGCTTCCGGTCTGGGCGGCGGCACGCGCATCGGTGGCGCCTGCGGAGCGGCAACGGGAGCGCTGCTCGTCCTCGGGCTCATGTACGCGCGCGACGACGGTACTCAGGACCGCACGGCGGTCACCGCCGCGGTCGAATCGTTCTACGCGCGATTCCTCGAGCAGGTCGGTGCGACAGACTGCCCCGCGATCCTCGGATGCGATGTCCGCTCGCCCGATGGGCGGGACATCATGCGCAAGAGGGGTCTGCGGGAGTCGCGGTGCCTCCCGGCCGTTCGTGCCGCGGCGGGGATCCTTGAACAGATGCTGGAGGCGGGCAGCTAGCGGGCCCGTCGGCCGGACCGCTCAGGAGAGCCGGGCCGACAGCTCCAGCCACTTGTCCTCAAGGTCGGAGATCTGTCGCTCCACGTCGTGGAGCCGGCCCTGGACGTCCCCCAGGGCGATGTAGTCGGAAGGATCCGTCCCCTTCAACTCGGCGCGAACGGCATCGGCCTTCTTGCCGAGCGTGTCCAGCTTGCGCTCGGTGGACGCGAGCTCCTTCTTCAGGCCGTACTCGTCGGCTCTCGACAGTTCCGGCTCGCGGTCCGTGTTCGACGCGACACGCGGCTGGCCGGCCGCTCCCTCGTCGGGCCGCGGCTTCTCGGGCTTGGCGTCCGCGCGTGCACCGCCGCGCGCGTCCAGGAGGCGCAGGTACTCGTCCACCCCGCCCGGGACGTGGCGCACCTTCCCGTCGACGATCGCGAACTGGTCGTCGGTGACGCGTTCCATGAGGTACCGGTCGTGGGTGATCAGCAGCAGCGTGCCGGGCCACGTGTCCAGGAGGCTCTCCACCACCGCGAGCATGTCGATGTCCAGGTCGTTGTCCGGCTCATCCAGTATCAGCACGTTCGGCTTGTCCAGCAGGATGAGCATCAGCTGGAGACGGCGCTTCTGCCCGCCGGACAGATCGGAGACGACCGCGGACAGCTGGGCCGCATCGAAGCCGAGCCGCTCCAGGAGTTGGGCCGGGGTCAGCTCCTTGCCGTCGAACTCGTAGCGCGTCTTGTATCGCGACAGGACCTCGCGGACCCGGCAGCTGCCGAGCTCGTTGAGCTCGCTCAGGTGCTGCGAAAGGACAGCGAACCTGACGGACTTGCCGATCTTCACATGGCCCGAGGTCGGCTCGAGCGCACCTCGAATGACGTTCAGGAGCGTTGTCTTGCCCGATCCGTTCTCACCCAGGATGCCGGACCTGTCTCCGGGGCCGATCGACCAGGTGACGTCGTCGATGACCGTCCGGTCGCCGAAACGCTCGGTCACGCCGACAAGGTCGACGACCTGCTTGCCCAGTCGGGAGATCGCCGTCTGCTTCAACTCGAGGGAGTTGCGCACCGGGGGTTCGTCGGCGATGAGCGCGCGCGCCGCCTCGACGTGGAACTTCGGCTTCGTCGCGCGGGCCTGAGCTCCTCGCGAGAGCCACGCGAGCTCCTTGCGCAGGACGTTCCGGCGCTTCTGCTCGGCCGTCTGGGCGGCCTCCGCGCGTTCGACACGCTGCAGCACGTAGGCCGAGTACCCGCCCCCGAACTGCTCCACCTGGCCGTCATGCACCTCCCACATGCCGAGGCAGACCTCGTCGAGGAACCAGCGGTCGTGGGTGACTACCAGCAGCGCGCCCGACTTCTTCGGCCAACGGCTCTTGAGGTGGCTGGCCAGCCAGGCGATGGCGTGGACGTCGAGATGGTTGGTGGGCTCGTCGAGCATCAGCACGTCGCAGTCCGCGATGAGCACGCGGGCAAGGTCCACGCGACGCCGCTGCCCGCCGGAGAGCTCCCCGATCCGGCCGTCCCAGGGGATGTCCGCGATCAGCCCGCGGATCGTGTTGCGGATGCGGGCGTTCGACGCCCACGTGTGCTCGGGGACGTCCCCGACGACCGCATGACCGACGGTCGACTCCGGATCGAGTGCGTCGGCCTGCTCGAGGATGCCGATGGTCGTTCCGCCGCGCCGCATGATGCGGCCGGCGTCCGGCTGGACCGACCCCGCGAGAAGCCCGAGGAGCGTGGACTTGCCGTCGCCGTTGGCGCCGACGATGCCGATGCGATCGCCCTCGCCGATGCCGAGCGTGACCGAGTCGAAGACCTTCTTCGTCGGGTACTCCAGATGGACGTTCTCACATCCGAGCAGATACGCCACTGGGGCGAACCTCGATCCCTCAGACAACCGGCGAGCACGACACCGTCGCGGTGCGTGAGCACACAGGATAGCTGGCGCGTCTGTTCGGCGGTCCGCTCGTCTAGGAGTGCCAACGCTCCGGCGGCGGGTAGACGTAGCGAGCGATCGTGGCGGAAAGCCAGCCGATGGTCCAGCCGGAGAAGACTAGGAGCCCGGGGTATCCGGGAAGCGGGGGCCGGGTCGCACCGATTGCGAAGATGGCTCCCCAAACGAAGAAGCACCCGATGCTGTAGGCCGTGTAGCTGTTCAGCCACCGTCTCATGTCTATCGCCTCTCGCTCTTGACCGAGCCTCCGAGGGCCCAGCGGCCGGGGATAGGCCGCCCTCCGGAGTATGCACGCGGTGGCGTATCAGCAAACGTCGGTCCTTCAGGCGGGACATCTCCCCCACGAAGACGCCGCGCGCCTAGTAGCCCAGGCTCTCGCCGACGAGCACCACCTTGATGCGGCCCCGGGTAGTCGACATCCGCGTGACCAGGAGGTGACCCCGGATCGCCTGGGCCGCTGCCGCCTATGGCAGCGGGCACGCACCGCAAGCTGAGTTGTGCAACTCGTGTGCCGCGATCGGCCGAATTGCGCTTCCGCCGCTGAGGGCATAATCCCTGACGACCCGCCGCCGCGATGAGGAGACCCCCATGCCAGAGCATCCGCCGATGCCGAGCATCGGCGATATCGCCCCCGAGATCGACGCCGAGACCACCGGTGGGGGCCGATTCGTGCTCTCACAGCAGCGCGGCAAGTGGGTGGTCGTGTTCTTCTACGTGCGCGCGAACACGCCCGGTTGATGCCACGAGGCAGCCGACTTCCAGTCGCACATCGCCGAACTGGAGTCGCTGAACGCCCAGGTTGTGGGCGTGAGCGCGGATCCCGCCGACAGGCAGCAGTCGTTCATCGACGCGTTCTCGCTGACCTTCCCGATGGTGCCGGACACCGCCAAGAAGGTCATCGACGACTACGGCGCCCGCGCGGTCCTGGGCATCGTGGCCAAGCGCAGCACGTTCCTGGTCGACCCTGACGGGAAGATCGCGGCTGTGTGGGCAGCGGTCAAGATCGAAGGACACGTGGACGACGTGACCGCCGCAGTCCGGCGGCTGTCGGGCGCCGAGGGGTACCGTGTGCTGTCGACGTGATGACCTGTAGCGCCCCCATCGACAGTCCGGAGAGACCTTGAGCACGGAGTCCTGCACTTCCGACAGCTATCTGGTCCGGTCAGCGGGCGAAGCCGACTTCGCTGACATCCTGCGGCTCAACACCGAGTGGGTGCACTTCACCAGCCACCTGGACGTCGAAGCGCTGTCCGCGTTGCACGCGCAGAGCCCCTACCACCGCGTCGTCGAGTCGGGCGGTCGCGTCGTGGCGTTCCTTCTTGCGCTGCGAGAGGGCTGCGGCTACGCCAGCCCGAACTACCGCTGGTTCGACGATCGCGGCGGAGCGTTCCTGTACGTGGACAGGGTCGTGGTCGACGGGTCGGCCCACGGAGGCGGCGTCGGCAGGATGCTCTACGACGATCTGCTCGCGTTCGCGCGGGGGTCGGGGGTCGGCCGCATCGTCTGCGAGCTCGACGCCGAGCCGCCCAACGAACCATCGCGCCGCTTCCACGAAGGCTACGGATTCAACGAGATCGGCACGCAGTGGGTCGCGAACGGCACCAAGCGCGTGTCTCTGCGCGAACTCGAGCTCCGCTGAGGGCGATCGGACGGACATGCCCTCTGGATCTTGGGAGGCACAGTGATCATCAGACGTGATTCGGTGTCCGCCTTCGACTTCGGCGGCCTGGGCATCCAAGACTACACCGCGGGCCTCGATTCGGGCTCGTCGTTCGCGGTCATCGCCGTGTCGCCGGGCGCGACTCACGCTGAAGCCTGGTCGCGCCGGTCCGACAAGTACTACTACGTCGTCTCGGGAACCATCGAGTTCACCGACTCCGGTGAGACCTGTGCGCTCGGGGCGGGGGACTTCTGCCTCGCCCGGCAAGGCGACCGGTTCTCGTATCGGAACACCTCCGGGGACGCGGCGACGATCCTTCTCTTCCACACGCCGAGCTTCGATCCCGACTCGGAGGTCTTCGCGGACTCGCCGGAGGGCTGAACCGACGCGGCGAGATGCCCGGAAGGTAGACTGACCGGAAGGCGCGTGCGGGTCTCCTCGCGCGCCGCACCCAGCGAACGTGACGAGGGATCGGTCCTCACATGGAAGTCCCCGGCCAGATGTCCCGCTTGATCCGTCAGGCCCGCTTGGCGGAGCTGCTGACCGCTGCCTGGATGGCGATCGAGCTCGTGGTGGCTGTGTGGGCCGGGGTGGCGGTGGGGTCGGTGGCGCTTCTGGCGTTCGGCGCCGACAGCGGCATCGAGCTGTTCACTGCGCTCGTCGTCCTGCGCCTGCTCCTGCTCCACAGCGCTCGATCCACCGAGGACGAGCTCGACGCCCGCGAGCGCCAGTCGTCGCGCATCGTGGGCTGGGCCTTGTACGCGCTCATCGGCTACATCGTCGTCTCCTCAGGCGTCTCTCTCGTCGCCGGCAGTCGGCCGGAATCATCTACGGTCGGGATCGCGCTCGCTGCGGTCGCCCTGGTCGTGATGCCGGTGCTGTGGCGGTGGCGCCTTTCGCTCGCGAAGCGGCTCGACAGCCCGGCGCTCAAGGCGGACGCAGCCTGCTCCTTGGTATGCGCCTACATGTCGGCGACGTTGCTCGTCGGGCTGTTGCTCAACGGCCTCTTCGGCTGGTGGTGGGCGGACTCCCTCGCCGCGTTGGGGATGATCTGGTGGATCCGTGGCGAGGCGCTCGAGGCGTTCGAGGCGGCGCGGACCGGTAGGCACCGCGAGGAGTGTGGCCACTAGGGGCGTTCCCGCTGATGCGTCTGGCGGGTCGTAGCGTTGATCGTGCGGTGGCAACGGAAGCCCGATGATCATCCGAGAGGGAGCGGTCACGCCGTTCGACTTCGATGGGTTGGCGATTCGTGACTACATCGCCGGGCACGATACCGCGTCGTCGCCTGCGACAGGGAAGGCCCCGTCCGCATCTTGACTGGAGGAGTCGTGGTACAGCACCGCAAGTTCATGGATCTCGCGCTCGACGACGAGGGGCTCCACACGCCAGACGGCGTGTTGGACTTGACGGGGATCACGAAGGCCGAGGTCGTACGGCACTGGAACCGTGACGCCAGCAGGGGAGAGACCTACCGGTCTCACTCGGGCGGCGTCGGCGGTGCGCTTCTCGGCGGCGCGGTCGCCGGCCCGGTCGGGTTCATCGGAGGCGCGCTCCTCGGGTCCGCCATCGACCGGGACGGCTCGTCTGAGCCTCACATCCCCCGGATGGTGTCAGCCACGGTCACGTTCGAGTCGGCGGACCTGGCGTACACGACGACGGTCGGGCGGGACCGGGTCGAGGAGGCCGAGGCGTTCGTGGCGGCGGTGAAGGCTGGGGCGGGGGCACATGCTCCACGTTCAAGACCAGCGTGACGGCCCCGACGGCGGTCAGAGTGTACGAACTGCAGCTCATCAAGGGCGTCGCCCCGTTCACGATGATCACGGGTGACCTGGACGCGCTGATGGAGACAAGCATCCGTGTACCGATCACGGTGAAGTAGGAGGCTCGCGTGTCAAACGACCATGGGAGCGACTGGAGCCCAGCCGACTACCTGCGTTTCGGGGACGAGCGGACTCACCCGTCGGTCGACCTTGTCGCGCGGATCGCCGTGGAGCGACCAGCGAGCGTCATCGACCTGGGATGCGGCCCCGGCAACAGCACGCAGTTGCTGGCGCGGCGCTGGCCCTCAGCGCGCGTCCTCGGGCTCGACAACTCGGCCAACATGATCGAGGCCGCGCGCGCGAAATACCCCGATGGCGAGTGGGTGGTGTCCGGCATCGGGGAGTGGCGTCCCGAGGCCGCCGTCGACGTGGTCTTCTCCAACGCCGCACTGCAGTGGGTGCCCGACCACGGGGCGCTCGTGGAACGGCTCTTCAGCTACGTCGCTGCCGGAGGTGCGCTGGCGTTCCAGGTCCCAAGCGCCGACTACGCGCTGGTCCGCCGACTGATCCACGAGATCGCGGTCGAAGGCCCATGGGCGTCGCGCATGCAGGGCCCGCTCAATGCGCTCACGATGGAATCGCCCGGCTTCTACTACGACCACCTCGCGTCGTGAGCCCGCTCCGTCGACCTCTGGGAGACGGAGTACATGCACGTCTTGGAGTCGCCCCAAGCCGTCGTCGAGTGGATCTCGAGCACCGGACTTCGGCCGTTCCTGGACGCGCTCGAGGCGGACGCAGACAGGGAGGCGTTCGTCGCCCTGTTGGACGCACGGGTACGCGCGTCGTATCCGAGACGGGTGGACGGGCGGGTGCTGTTCCCGTTCCGGAGGACATTCGTCATCGCATACGCGTAGCGCCGTGATGTTCGGGTGCGAGAATGGGACCTGCCTGCTCGTCGGGCGCTGAGACGAGTCCGGGGTATCGGATGGAGGTCGCCATGATGGAAGAGCGCATGGGTGACGTCGAGATCGTGCGCAGCCTGGCCGGCGAGGGCCTCGCGCAGCTCTCGCCCGAGCAGGGCGCAGCCGTCGATCGCGTCCTCGCCCGTCTGGAGGCGGCCGAGAAGGCGTGCCGGATGGTCGCTGCGAGCCTCTCACCGAAGGCACGCGCCGCTGCGACCAAGAAGACGTACTGGTTCGACGTCGCAGTCGCGCTGAAGCAGTGGCAGGACCTGGCGGAGGAGTAGGCGCTCGCGCGCGCTCGCGCGTCGAATGAAGGGCGGGATCGTGCACGGATCGTGTGATGAGATGTGGGCGGCGTTCGTCGGCTCGGACTCGCCGGCGGCGGTCTCGGCGAGCGATGCGTCGTACACGGCGTGGCAGTTCGGCCACGGCCCCGAGATGGCGGACGAGCTTCTGAGCGTCGTACTGATCGGCCGCAAGCGCGCCACGACCGGCGCGCTGCGCTCCTACGAGCTGGAGGGGGAGCCCCTGCCCCGTCCCGGTGACTTCAGCGTGATCACCGACGGCCGCGGCATCGCCGGTGCATCATCCGGACCACGGCGGTGGACATCCGCCCGTTCGACGCGATCGACGCCGCCTACGCCCGTGACGAAGGCGAGGGCGACCTGTCGCTCGAGTATTGGCGCGAGGGCCACTGGAAGTACTACTCACTCGAGCTGGATCAGCTCAGCGGGGGAACCCGGAGCTCAGCATGCCGGTCGTGTGTGAGCACTTCGAGGTCGTCACCCGCCCGCGTATGTGGACCCGGCGTAGCGCACTTCCATCTCGCTACTGGGTGACGAGCTTCAGGTTCGGATCGAAGTTCAGCTGGGGCACGTCGCCGTGGCAGTTGATGCAGAAGGAGCCGGTGTGGCACACCTCGCAGTCGCGATGCACCTTCACTGCCGCGCCGTGGGTGGTGCGCCAGTCAGCGGTGTGTGACGCCGGCAGCCGATTGTGACAGTCCGAGCACCAGTTCGTCGTCCACCCGTGGCACTTGGCGCAGTCGATCTTTGGCTGCTCCTGCGGGTGGATGACGAGCCAGTCCGAGGCCGCATGGCTTTCGGGGGCGGCCTTGGCGGTGTGGCACGTGGAGCAGGGGTTCTTCGCCTGTTTCCCGTCGTGGCATACCAGACAGGTCGCCATGGTGGGCGTGTGCTTGCCCTCGGGGCTCAGTTGATGCACCAAGTACTGGTGGCACCTCGCGCACGGCACCTGCAGAACATCGACGTGAGCGCGGTGCGGGATCTTCAGGTCGCCGTCGGGCGATGTGGTGATCAGGTTCGCGTGGCAGACCTCGCACGCGGCGATCGTCGGCGTGGCGAAAGCGGACAGCGTGGTGTCCGGCGAGACGAGCGAAACATAGAACGCGCCGAGCATCCGGGCGTCATATCCGGCCTGGTCGAGGATCCCCGGAGGGATGTGGCAGTTCTGGCACGGCACGTCCTTGTGCGCCGACTGCGACCACGTCGTGTACTCGACGTTGAGGTATGAGTACCGCGCCATGAAGGAAGGCCGGATCGCGAAGTAGCCCGGGAGCACGACGAGGACGATCAGCGCGAGAGCCACAGACCCGGCGATCAGGAGCGAGCGGCGCCTCCCCGCTGAAGCGTGGGCGCGGTGCGGTGCTTCAGCCGTCTCGGGCTTGGGCGATGTTCCCTCTTCGTCGGGCAACGTTCCTCCTTCGGTGGGTCCCGGACGCGGCGTCATCGGCGCGTCAGTGGCAGGTGTCGCAGAACGTCTTCTGGTCGTGGCAGACCAAGCATCCCTTCGCGCCGAGCTTGTTCGCGGCGAACTGGTGCTCGTACTTCCAGTTGCCCACGTGTGACGCCGGGCGCTGCTCGTGGCACGCCTGGCAGAAGTTCGGCGTCCACGCGTGGCACTTCGCGCAGTCGATCTGGCCGACGAACGTCGGATGCACGGTCAGCCAGTCCGCCTTCTTGTGCTCGGGCGGGACCTGGATCTGCGTGTGGCAGGTCACGCAGTCGTTCTTCGCCTTCACCCCGTCGTGGCATCCCGCAACGAGGCACGTCGGCATCTCCGGAGTGTTGAACCCCTGCGAGTTCGGCGAATGCACCAGGTTCTTGTGGCAGATGGCGCACGCCATCCCGAGGTCGACCACGTGCTTCTGATGCGGGATGAGAAGGTCGCCGTTGGGGGACACGGTACGGTCGGCCTTGTGGCACTTCAGGCAGGCAGCGCTGGTCGGAACAGCGAGCACGTTCTGCGTCGTCGGGCCTGAGATGAGCTGCGAGTAGAACGCGGGGATCGACCTCTCGGCGAACGCGATGACGCCGACCGCGCCCGGGTCCACGTGGCAGTCCGAGCATCCGACGAGCGAATGGGTCGACGCGCGCCATGCGGCGATGCGCCCTGACAGGCTCGGGAAGGCCTCGTAGTAGGACGGCTGGAGCGTCAGGACGAGCGGGAGCACGAGGGTCAGCGCCACTAGGATCAGGAGGGCCGACACGGTGCCGAGCGTGATGGCGCGCCCGCGGCTCATGTGCCTGCGCGCCGGCTTGCCGGTGGCGTCAGGCTCCGTGCCCTTCGGCGTCTTGGCTTCCGCGGTCATCTACTTCGTCGCCTTGAACAGCGCGTGGCACTGGTCACACTCCGACTGCTGGTGGCACGTGAGGCAGCGGGCCGTGTCGGTCCCGAGGGGCTGGTGGCGCGTGAGCCAGGTCGCGATCGGGTCGTGGAAGGCCGGGCGCTGCGAGTGACAGTCCACACACTCCTGCTCCGAGATGTGGCAGACGGTGCACTTGGTGGGGTCCTGAAGGGCGATCGTCCCGTGCTGCGACAGCCAATCGGCCTTGATGTGCGCCTGCTCGATCGGGCCCGCGGACGCCGTAGGGACGCTCGAGGGCAGGACCGGCGTCTTGCCGGTCGTGTGACACAGCACGCACTGCTCTGGCTTGTGGCAGAACTCGAGGCAGGAGTTCGGGCCGTTGGCCCGGACCACCGGCGGGTGGAGCTTGAGCCAGTCGCCCGTCTCCTCCTGCAGGACGTGGTGGCAGTTCTGGCAATCGGTGGGCGCCTTGACTCCGACATGGCACTGGAACGAGGCGCACACCGCGGAGAACGGCATCGTCGTGTGCTTCGCCTGGTACAGCTCTTCGTGCGCGACCCACTTGTGGCACAAGACGCAGTCGCGGGTCTCCATCGAGACGCGCAGGTGCGCCGGGTGCGGGACCACCGCTGTCTTCGACGCCTCGTCGCTCCAGTCGTATCGGTGGCACTGGAGGCACACATCGCTTGTGGGCGGCTGGAACGATACGAACGCCAGCTCTGTAGAAGTGGAGACGAGGCTGTTGTAGAACTCGCCTACGCGTGCGACAGCGGATCCGAGCGCGGTGGCCACGTCGGTGTGGCAAACGACGCAATCGATGCCGGCGTGGGCCGAGGACTCGAGCGTCGTGTGGCGGCGCTGCAGCCCCGTGTAGCGGTCGTAGAAGCCGGGCTGCGAAGTGACGACCAGCGCCACCGCGACGGCGATGACGGCGAGAACGAGGACCGCACCGACCACGATGGCGACGATCCGCCCGCGCTTGCGCTTCGCGACGGCGCTCACTGTGCCGCCTCCGGCTCGAGGGCCGGTTCGGCCGGTTGCCCGGCGAGCTCGGGGCTCGTGCCCTCGTCATGTTCGGGGACGCGGAGCGGCAGGAGCTTGGCTGCCAGCGTCACGAACAAGACTCCGATCGACAGAAGGCCGATCGCGATGAACGCCTCGGTGAGGCTCGGCAGGTACGGGGCCTGCTGCTGCCCGAGCGTCCCGATCGCGAAGCCCATCGACATGAGCGTGTAGCGCTTGAAGAAGATGGCCACGACGTAGAGGGCCGAGGCGGTGATCTGCACCGCTGGGATGTGACGCGTTCTTCGACTGGCGAGCAGCGAGAACGCGGTGATCCCGAGTATCAGGACTGGCAGGAAGACCCACGCGTAGGGCCCGGTGAGGAACTCCGAGAACCGCAGCGTATGGCCCGCCTTCGCAGACGTGGGCCAGTACACGAAGGCGATCTCGACCAACAGGAGGAACAGGTCGAGGATGATCGTCGTCGCGAGGAGCGTGGAGAGGCTTCTGAACATGCTCGACTTGAACTTGAGGACGTTGAAGCGCTGCATGATGTAGGCGACTATCAGGAGCAACCCGATCCCGGACGCGACGGCCGAGGTCAGGAAGATCGGCACCATGAACGCCGTGTTCCACAGCTCGCGCGACTTGTTGAGCGCCAGCACGAACGCGGTGGTTGTGTGGAGGTAGATCGCGAAGGGCAGCGCGATGAGTGTCATCGCGAACGCGAGCTTCTCTCCACCCTTCCCCGTGATCAGGATCCACAGGTCTACGAAGCACAGCACCATGTAGATCGCGGCCGCGCTCCCGGTGTAGACGAAGATCGCGGACAGGTTCGGCGATAGGATGAACCAGTAGATCCTCCAGACTCGGACCAGGTCGGTCAGATCGCCCAGCAGGGCGACCATCGTGAGCACTCCGGCCATCAGCACGGCGAGCCGTGCCAGCGGGCGGAACTGCTCAGCCCCGAAGAGGTGCACGCTGGCGTACACGACGAGTCCACCGGCGGCCAGCCCCACGTAGAACATGTAGTCCGCGAACCACAGTCCCCACGTGAACCCGTCGCGCTGGGCCATCGTGACGCCGCCCTCGGTGAGGATGAGGTACCAGGCGGTGAGGCCGAGCGCGATGAGGATGCCGAGGATCCCCACGAACGCCCAGTACCGCTTGCCCGCGCTCTTGAGCGCTCTGGCGTTCCAGTCGATGCCGATGAACCGCTTGATCCCGGGCTGGGTGGTGGTGGCGTCAGTCATCTGTCATCACCCCACATACCAGATCATCGGTTCGGTCGATTCGTCTTCCTTCAGGCGCCACACACGGCGGGTCTTCAGGATTATCGCGACGTCGCTGTTCGGGTCGTTGAGGTCTCCGAACTTCCTCGCTCCGAGGGGGCACGCTTCCACGCACGCGGTGGTCTGGCCGTGGCGGGTCCGCTGCACGCAGAACGTGCACTTCTCCGCGGTCCACGCCTTCTCCTCGACGGGGACCTTCGGGTTGCGCTCCGCCGCCGGGACCTGCGGTCGCACCCAGTTGAAGTGACGGGCGCCGTACGGGCA
>DATCGP010000023.1:0-4306 GCA_036508875.1 Coriobacteriia bacterium
CGTTCAGCTATTCCGCCTCCGCCGCTGCGGCGGCGGGCGGCACATCGTCCTCGGGTTCCAGCAACACACTCATGATCTTCCTGGCGATCCTGCTCATCGTCGCGGCCGTGGTGGTCGCGGCCGTCGCCATCCGCATGAGGATGTCGGCACGCGCGTCCGACAACGGGGATGAGGACGAATAGCCCGACGAAACCCGTCGGCAACACGCACGCCATACCATTTCAGGCAGGTTCCGAAGCGTCGAGTCCGGAGCCGTCTGGAGTAGACTGTGCACATGCGAAGAGCCCTGCTCGTCTCCGACGACGTGCATACGACCGCCTGGATGCGTCAGACGTTGTCGAAGTTCGACCTGTCCATCTCTGAGGCACATTCGAAGGACCTCTCGGCACGCCTTTCGGAGGCCGAGTTCGGTCTGGTCGTGCTGGACGGAGGGCGGACACCCGACCCTCTTGCGCAACGGGTCGAGAATGCCGTGGCCGAAGGTCTCGACCTGAAGTTGATGCTCATCATCGAGACGGAGGCGCTGCCCGGGCTCCGCCTGCCGACCCGCGTCAAGAGCGACTTCTTCGTACGCGGCGGAGCGTCGGACGAGCTGCTCGCGCGGGTGCGCGCGCTCGTCTGGCCAGGCGAGGAGGCCTCGACGCAGGAGCTCGTACGCGTCGGCTACCTGACCGTGAACCTGGCGACCTACCAGGCCCAACTCCACGGCGAGCCGATCGACTTCACATACCTGGAGTACGCCCTCTTCTCGTTCCTCGTCACGCATCCGGATCGCACCTACAGCCGTGAGGTGCTTCTCCGCAGGGTGTGGGGCACCGACTACTACGGCGGCTCCAGGACCGTCGACGTCCACGTGAGGCGCATCCGCAGCAAGATCGGCGGGGAGATGTCCGAGCGCCTGGAGACGGTGCGCAACGTCGGGTACCTCTGGCGCGGCTGAACCCCTCCTTCGACCACGCGATCTGACGAACGAAGGCCCGTCTCGGGACGAGACGGGCCTTCGTCGCTTCCTTCGGTCGGGTGCGCACACCCGGGACCCAGTCGCGCCTCCACGGCTTCGAGCTGACGAAGAGGTCTTCGACCTCCTTGCACGCCCATGGGGTCTTGCGCAGGAACTTCAGTGACGAGCTGACGCTCGGGTCGTTCTTGAAGCAGTTGATGGCGACCCGCTTCGCGAGCCCCTCCCACCCGTACTCGTCGACAAGACGGTTGAGGATCGTCTCGAGCGTGACGCCGTGGAGCGGGTCCTTCGGCTGCGCGTCGGGCATGTGCGTCCCGCTCCTTCCTGTCGTCGGTGGTGGGTGCTGTGAACGCGCTACGCGAAGATGCCGTCGCCGCCCACGGTGCCGAACCGGGCCTGGAAGAAGCGCAGGTACTCCGGCTCGTAGAGGAACTCGAGGCCGCGGACGCGGTCACGATGGTCGAAGACCTCCATCACGCTCTCCGCGGTCACGTCCATGTGCGCCTGGGTGTAGACCCGGCGGGGGATGGTGAGCCGAACGAGCTCGAGCTTCGGGTAGCGGTTCTCGCCGTTGGCGTCGCGTCCGGCCGAGACCGCGCCCCGCTCCATCGACCTGATACCGGACTCGACGTACAGAGCTGCGGCCAGTGCCTGCGCGGGAACTGCTCGCGCGGGATGTGCGGCAGCATCGCCTTCGCGTCGAGGACACCGCATGGCCGCCGATCGGATGGACCACGGGGACTCCTGCCTCGATCAGCTTCTCGCCGAGGTACTGCACCTGGCCGATGCGCGCCCGCATGTGGTCGTCCTGTACCGACTCCACGATGCCGCGCGTCATCGCCTCCATGTCGCGGCCGGCCATGCCGCCGTATGTGTGGAGGCCTTCGTACACAACGACGAGGTTCTTAGCCTTCTGGGCGGTCTGCTCGTCGCGCACGGCGAGCCAGCCGCCGATGTTGACGAGGCTGTCCTTCTTGCCCGACATAGTCGCGCCGTCGGTCAGGTCGCACATCTCGTGGAGGATCTGCGCGACCGTCTTGTCGCCGTATCCCGCTTCGCGCTGCTGGATGAACCACGCGTTCTCGACCGCGCGCGTCGCGTCGAGGATGACGAGGATCCCCTTGTCGTGGCAGTACGCGGAGACCTCGCGCAGGTTCGCCATGCTGACCGGCTGGCCGCCGGCGAGGTTCACCGTCACACCGATGGTTATGTAGGCGATGTGGTCGACGCCGACCTCCGCGACCAGTGCCTTCAACTTGTCCAGGTCGACGTTGCCCTTGAAGGGATGCTCGGACGCCGGGTCATGCGCCTCGTCGATGATCACGTCGCGGAACGTGCCGTCCGCCAGCTCCTGATGGAGCCGCGTCGTCGTGAAGTACATGTTGCCGGTGACGTAGTCGCCCTTCTTGATGAGTATCTGCGAGAGGATGTTCTCGGCACCCCCGCCCTGATGCGTCGGGATGAGGTGCTCGTAGTCGTAGTACGTGCGCACGGCGTTTTCCAGCGCATAGAAGTTCTTGGAGCCCGCATACGCCTCATCGCCGAGCATCATCCCGGCCCACTGGTTGTCCGACATGGCGTTGGTACCGGAGTCGGTCAGCAGGTCGATGTAGCAGTCCGCGGACTTGAGAAGGAACGTGTTGTAGCCCGCATCGCGGATGGCGACCTCGCGTTCGGCTCGCGTCGTCATCTTGATCGGTTCGACGACCTTGATCTTCCACGGTTCGGCCCAGCTCGTGCGTCGTGTCAGCAGGGGTCCTTTCGCATGGACGCTTCGCGCCATTGTGGTCGTCAGAGGGGGCGAAGGGCAACTGGTTCTCTATGCACACGGAGGCTTCGTCGCACCCACGAGGCGTCAACGGTTCGGTTGCCCGGGCGCGTTCGCGCAGCTGGGGGCTGCATGATGGGTTTCGGACGAGAAGTGGAAGCTGGTGTGTGCGGTGGGTTTGTCGATGATCGTCGCGACTGCGGCGCACCTGTCCGTGGCCGCCTCGCAGACAGCCACCGCTGCCGTTCAGGCCACTAGCGCCGCTGCGCCGTGGGGCCTGGAGTCGTTCCTCACCGGGACGGTCCCCAGCATGGTGGCGAGCATCCTGCCTTCAGGCCTGACGACTTCGGCGCCCGACGCCGCGCGCTTGGGGGTCGCCGTCACCGTGCCGGTGCCCTGGGAACTGCTCGCCGTGTTCGCAGGCGCGCTGTCCGGCGGACTCGAGGCGGTGCGCCGCAAGTTCGCCGTCGTCGGGGTGATCACCCTCTCGATCGTCATGGGCCTGGGCGGTGGGATCATCCGCGATGTGCTGCTCCAGCATCTAGGTATCGCGGCCTTCCAAGACAACCGCTACCTGTTCGTCGCGCTGCTCGCGGCCGCGGTCGCCTTCTTCTTCTCCGGGATGGCCAGCAGGCTCAGCAAGGCGATGCTGTACATCGACGCGGTCTCGCTCGGTCTGTTCGTGGTCGTTGGCGCGGACAAGGCGCTGCGAGCGGACCTCACGCTGCTGCCGGCGATCATGCTGGGTGTGATCACCGCGACCGGCGGCAGCATCCTGCGTGACCTGCTCTCCGACGAAGTGCCCGTCGTCCTGCAGCCAGGGGCGATGTACTCCACCGCTGCCCTCATCGCGTCCACGGTGTTCGTGCTGGCTGTCGGCTGGCTCGGGATCGTGAAGGAGTACGCGGCCCTCTTCGCCATAGGGCTGGCGGTCTCGCTCCGCCTGCTGGCGCTCCTGCGCGGATGGCAGGGCCCGGTGCCGCGGGACTATAGCGCCAGTATCGCGGCCCGCGGACGACGGCTGCTCTACTTCTCGCCGTTCCGCTCAGCCCTACATGCGACCGGCGCGGACGCGCAGCCCGATCCGGACTCGGACGCGGCTCCTGGCTCAGAGGACGAGCCACTCGACTAGAACAGCGCCCCTCGGTCCTTGAAGACGGCTCGCTGTCGTTCGGTACCAGCCCGGGAGGCGTGATAGCCAGGCCCACGCCGAGCAGCACCGCTCCCGTCATCCGCCCCATGGCTGCGACTGACTCCTCGGTCGGCGACCCCACGCGTTCCGGCCGGTCCCGGCACCGCCTGTCGGGTAGAATCGATGGAGCGTCCGCACCCGTCCGCACGGCATTCCCGGACCTGCCCGAAAGGCGCCCTGTGCCCGATCGCACCCTCGCCGTCATCGACGGCAACTCGCTCCTGCACCGCGCGTTCCACGCGCTGCCGGTCACCATGACGGCGCCGGATGGGCGACCGACCAACGCCGCCTACGGGTTCATCTCGATGCTGCTCAAGCTGACGGAGTCTTTCCGCCCCGACAGCCTGATCGTCGCGTTCGACAAGGGCCGGCCGAAGTTCCGCAG
>DATCGP010000024.1:0-6565 GCA_036508875.1 Coriobacteriia bacterium
CGCCGTCCGGCGCCACCGCCGCGCTCGACCCCGCATGGCTGGCAGGACAGGCCCCTTGGGAGCTCATCGCCATCGACTGCTACGACCACTACCCGATGCACTACGCCGCACTCGACGCGGCGAAGGATCTGTGACCCGGGATGTGCGACAACTCGCGGGAAGCGCGCGCGGCAGCCCAGCACGGGTGGGGCGGAGCCCTTTCGCCGCTTGCCGTGGTGAGCAACACTCCCGTTTCGGGGTATGACCCGAAGAGGAAGGCCGCCAACGACTCCGGGAGGTGCGCGATGGCGCGGATACACGGTGCCCAGCCGTTCGAAGAGGAGCAGTACGAGCGTCACGGAGGTGTCTTCGCACCCGTGAACGGAGGGCACGAGGTCGGCTGCCAAGACGACATGTGTGCGCCGGACGAACTGCCTGAGGACCCACTCAGCGACCACGGTGTCCCGGGCACGCCCGATGACCTGCCCTACGACTACGGGACCGAGACGGCGCCTGCCGCGGACCAGCAGATAATCAACCCGGAACACCGGCACGCGGGTTCCGGTCCCCTCGGGGAGACACTCGACGACGCGTAGGGCCGAGGTCCTCACGCGATCGGACCTCGGCTGGCAGGAATTGCCCTCTGTCGCCCGGGACGCCGCCCGTCTACGCTGTGCCAGACGAGTCAAGGGGGACGGTGACGGACGAAGCGCGGACGATCAGCTCCAACATGAAGGGTGCGGCTGAGACACCCGGCTCGGGCGGTTCCGTCGCGGAGTATGAGAACGTCTGGGCCACGTGGGGACGCTCAGGCGAGGACCTGCCTCGGGGCATCGGCGCGGGCCTCGATGCGGCGCTCAGCAAGCAGCCGAAAGCCGCTCTATGGGCGGAGGCGCTCCTGCTGGTCGCCGGGATCACCGCTCTCGACTACATGAACGGCGTCGAGATCAGCCTCTCGGTCTTCTACCTTATCCCGGTCATCTTCGCCACGTGGTTCATCTCTCGCCGGGCCGGGTTGTTCATCGCACTCCTCAGCGTCGCGCTGTGGACCGCGTTCGATCAGATCGGCGGGTTGGGATTCTCCTCGCCCCTCATCACCTGGGAGGGGTTTGTGCACCTGACCTTCTTCATCGTGGTCCTGCAACTCGTCCACATCATGAAGGACTCGCGGATCCGGGAGGCTGAACTCGCGCGGACCGACTCGCTGACCGGCGTGGCGAACGGGCGCAGCTTCTCGGACCGGGCGAGGCTCGAGCTCGCGTCCATGCGGCGCAACCACCATCCGCTGACTATGGCATACATCGACCTGGACCGCTTCAAGCACATCAACGACACGTTCGGCCATACCGAAGGCGACCGTGTGCTTCGCACGGTGGCCACCGCGATCCGGTCGCGCCTTCGCGAGACGGACATCGTGGCCCGTCTGGGCGGGGACGAGTTCGGCGTGCTGTTCCCCGACACCGGACGCGACGCCGCGCCGGCCGTCCTCGCGTCGGTCAAGGACGCCGTGGCAGACGGCGTGGACGGGTCGTGGGACATCGGATGCACCATCGGAGGGGTCACGTTCGAGATGGCTCCTGAGTCGGTGGACTTCATGGTGCGCTCGGCCGACGAGCTCATGTACCGGGGGAAGCGGGCAGGGCGTGATCGGGTCGAGCATGCGGTATGGCCCGGCCTGTTCGTCGGCCACGACCGTGACGAGACGCCACCCACCTGCTGATCGGAGAGAATCGTGGACGTAGCGACCTTCGAGCTCTACGCGATCATCGTCTTCGGGGTCCTGCTGTGGCTGGCCATCGTGTTCCAGGCGCTGACGGGGTTGCGCATCGTGAAGTTCAAGGGTCCGCTGCACTGGCGAGTGCACCGAGTGGTCGCATACCTGCTGGTCGTAGCGGGGCCGATCCACGGCCTCTTCGCCCTCGGGCACGTCGCCTTCGGCTGGTTCTGACCCAGCCCCATTCGGCCTCTGCGACGGCTCCGCGCGCGAGGCGCAACGGCTACAATGGCACCGCGCCGTGCCTTGCCGGATGTGCCGGAAGACGCGGCGACCTTTCACACACCACCTAAGAGGCAGAGGGACCGACTTGAACGAGCCGATCGACATCCGGCCGGACGCACGCGGCAAAGTCCGCGACATCTACGATCTCGGGGGCCGGCTCCTCCTCGTGGCCACCGACCGGCTCAGCGCATTCGACGTGGTGCTTCCCGACCCGATCCCGTTCAAGGGTGAAGTGCTGACGAAGCTCTCGCTGTACTGGTTCGACCTTCTGTCTGACGTCGTCCCGAACCACCTCATCTCGGCCGACGTCGCCGATCTTCCCGACGAGTTCGCAAAGCACGCCGACTGGCTCGCGGGCCGGTTCATGCTCGTCAGGAAGGCGACCGTCTTCCCGATCGAGTGCATCGTCCGCGGCTATCTCGCGGGCAGCGGCTGGGCGGAGTACGAGCGCGCCGGAACAGTGTGCGGTATGCGCCTCCCGGCCGGGCTCGTGGAATCGAGCCGGCTTCCGCAGCCGATGTTCACTCCGTCGACGAAGGCGGAGCTGGGCACGCATGACGAGAACATCTCGGTGCACCGCATGTTCGAGCTTGTCGGGCAGGAGCACGGCTCGGCGCTCCTGGAGTCCTCCGTCGCGCTGTACTCCGCGGCGCGCGACCATGCGGCCTCCCGCGGCATCATCATCGCCGACACCAAGTTCGAGTTCGGCCTCATCGACGGGGTCGTCACGCTCGTCGACGAGGTCCTGACGCCGGATTCCTCGCGGTTCTGGCCGGCAGCGACCTACGAGCCCGGCCACGGCCAGCCTTCGTTCGACAAGCAGTACGTGCGCGATTGGCTCGTAGCATCGGGATGGGACAAGACCCCACCCGCACCCGCACTTCCCGCTGACGTGATCGCGAAGACCAGCGAGACCTACATCAAGGCGTACGAGCTGATCACCGGCCGCGCCTTCGAACCGGAACGAGGCTGACACCAGATGGCGCAACGCAGTCCGTACAACGATCGCTATAAGACCGACCAGAAGGGCAAGACGCGAAGGAGCGCCTCGGCAGCGAAGCCCAAGCGCGCGACCGCGGACCTGACGCCTGGAGAGTCGAAGAAGCCCGAGAAGAAGACGTCGGCCTGGAGGCGTGCGAAGACAGCCTCAGGGTCGAGTTCGAAGTCGTCGTCGAAGTCCTCTTCGGACTCGAAGTCACTGCTGCGTCAGGTCGAGAGCGCTCCTCACATGAAGGAGCTGCGGCGCATCTGGTGGTGGCTGTGGGGCGGCGCCGTGGTCATGGCGGTCGGACTGTGGTTGCTGCAGGAGGCCGCGCGCAACGCGAGTGTCGCGGCGACGACAGCCGCCTCGGCGGTCCTGACCGCCACGACGGCGACGGTGGAAGCCGCGGCGAGCGCGGCGGAGTCGCCGTACGGGCCGTTCCTGCTGATAGGTTGGGCGTTGTGGTTGGCTCTCATGGCCGGCGCCTTCTACCTGGAGTTCGTCCCGATCCGCAAGGAGCGCGCGAGAGTGATGGAGGCGGCGCGCGGCGGATCGAAGTCGTCGAAGTCCGCCACGTCCGCGAAGGCGGGCAAGGCGGGCAAGGCCGCCGAGGCGGACGGCGCCGAGTCGGCTGCCAAGGTGAAGCCCAAGGGCAGGTCGAAGGCGAAGGCCCCCGACCAGTCGCCCGAAGGTGATGACACCGAGTCGAAGGACGCCGAGTGACCGCGAGCGCGAAGCCGGCCGGGGACCGTTCCCGGATGTTCTGGACGTTCCGTGTCCTTGAGACGGGCCTGCTGCTGACCGCTTTGGTCGGGCTCGCAGTGTTCGCGTGGAGCATCGTCGACGTCGTCCGCATCGAGACCGCCGCGGTGGCCACGACCGCCCCGGCGGCCGTGCAGGAGATGCCCCCAGGCGCATGGCCAGGCATCTTCCTGTTCTTCGGCAGTCTGCTCGTGCTGCAGCCGGTGCGCGGCATACTGGTGCGGTACCGCCGGGACGATGGAACGCAGCGCGACGCGGCGACCGACGCGGCGGCCAAGGCGACAGCCGAGGCCCTCGCCGTCCTCGAAGACGATCCTGAGCTCGTGGACGACACCACGGGCCCTCAAGCGGAAGGGTAGGAGCGACGTCATGGCCCACTACGAGATCTTCGTGACCTACAAGAGGGGCATCTTCGACCCGCCCGGCGCCACCGCGGCCCGCGCGCTCGACAGCCTCGGCTACGCAGAGGTCGAGAGCGTCAAGATCGGCAAGTACATCCGGCTCGAGGTCGCTGACGGGCCCGACGAGCTGACCCGCGTCCGCGAGATGTGCGACAAGCTGCTCGCGAACCCGGTGATCGAGGACTATCGGATCGTCGAGGCGGAAGGCCCGGTGAGCGCCGGATGAGGTTCGGTGTCGTCCGTTTCCCCGGATCCAACTGCGAGCAGGACGTCGTCATCGCGGCCCGATACCTGGGCTTCGACGTGGGCTACGTGTGGCACGGCGACACGGACCTCGCGGGCTTCGACGCGATCGTGCTCCCTGGTGGGTTCTCCTACGGGGACTACATCCGGACCGGCGCGGTAGCCCGGTTCTCGCCGGTGATGGCCGAGGTCGTCCGCTTCGCCGAGCGCGGCGGGCCGGTCCTGGGCATCTGCAACGGGTTCCAGATATTGACCGAGGCGCACATGCTGCCCGGCGCGATGCTGCGTAACCGCGGGCTGAAGTTCATCTGCGAGACGGTGCCGCTGCGCGTGGAGCCGAGCGTGTGCCAGTGGGTGGGCGTGCCCGCGGGCACCGTCGTGCGCATCCCGATCAACCACAACGAGGGCAACTACACCGTCGATGCTGAGACGCTCGCGCGGCTCGAGGCCGGTGGCCAGGTGGTCCTGCGCTACTGCGAGCCGGACGGTACCCGCGCGCCCGGTGGCAGCGCCCCCAACGGTGCGTTCGACGACATCGCCGGCATCTGCAACGAGCGCGGCAACGTGTTCGGGCTCATGCCGCACCCGGAGCGTGTGGTCGACCCCGAGGCGAACGGCACCGACGGCCAGTCCTTCTTCAGGGCCATCGTCGAGCGAATGGCGGCGGTGTAGCGGTGATCGCGACCGTCTCGCTCAACGATCCGATCCGGCTGGCGATCGTCGCCCTCGGGATCCTGATCTGGGCGTTCGCCGGTTTCGTCGCGTTCAACTCGCTGCAGAGGCGCAACACCGACTACGCCGGCGTCTTCGAGGGCCGCTGGTTCTACGCGGTGCCCCAGGCTGCCTTCGTCGTGGCGTTCATCGTTTGGCAGATACCTCTCATCTCCGAGCGGCTCCCGTGGATGCACAACTTCTACGTCGTGCTCCCGGTCATCCTCGCGCAGCAGATGGGATACCTGCTGCGCGTCGTCTTCCCCACCAGCAAGCGTCTCGAGAAACGCCTCGATGCGGAGTGCGCCGCGATCCGTCACTCGGAGGCCGAGGAAGCCACGCGCCCGACGCAGGCGCCCGCTCCCCTGGACGACTCGTTCTTCGATCCCGACGACCCCGACGCCTGACCGCCTCCACCCGACACCCAAGGAGCTCGCCGCATGCGTGAGGACCTGACCCCCGAACTCGCTCCCACCCTCGCGGTCGAGTTGGGACTGAAGCCGGCCGAGTTCGACAAGATCGTCGAGATCCTCGGGCGCACCCCGTCGCTGACCGAGCTGTACATGTACTCGCTCATGTGGAGCGAGCACTGCAGCTACAAGCACTCCAAGAAGGCGCTGCGGATGTTCCCCACCACCGGGGAGTACGTCCTGCAGGGCCCGGGCGAGAACGCGGGCGTCATCTCCGTGGGCGACGGCTGGGCCGTGGCCTTCAAGATGGAGTCGCACAACCACCCGAGCGCGATCGAGCCGTACCAGGGCGCGGCGACCGGCGTCGGGGGCATCATCCGCGACATCTTCACGATGGGCGCTCGTCCGATGGCTTCGCTGGACTCGCTGCGCTTCGGCACGCTCGACAACCCGCGCCAGCGCTACCTGTTCGAGGGCGCCGTGGCGGGCATCGGCGGCTACGGCAACTGCATCGGAGTCCCGACCGTGGGCGGCGAGGTCTACTTCGACGCCGCGTACGAAGGCAACTGCCTCATCAACGCGATGTCGATCGGGCTCATGCGCGAAGAGACGCTCACGAGCGCGACCGCGACCGGCGCCGGCAACCTCGTGCTGCTGATCGGCTCGACCACCGGCCGCGACGGCATCGGCGGCGCCTCCACGCTCGCCAGCCAGGAGTTCGACGAGAAGGCCGAGGACAAGCGCCCGTCCGTGCAGGTGGGCGACCCCTTCGAGGAGAAACTGCTCATCGAGGCGTGCCTCGAGCTGCTCGAGGCGAAGCTGCTGGTCGGCCTCGGCGACCTCGGAGCGGCCGGGCTCACCTCGTCGGCCTCCGAGATGGCCTCGCGCGGCGAGGTGGGCCTCGACATCGACGTCTCGAAGATCCCCGCCCGCGAGGACGGGATGAAGTCATTCGAGTTCATGGTGTCCGAGTCCCAGGAACGCATGCTCGCGGTCGTAGAGCCGCAGAACCTGGCCGCGTCGCAGGCCGTGTGCGAGAAGTGGGGCCTGCGCTCGACGTTCATCGGCACCGTCACCA